>CAZMBT010000080.1:0-2006 GCA_964564395.1 uncultured Alkalilacustris sp. | reverse complement strand
CGGCAACAGATCGATCAGCCGCTGCGTGATCGCGGCATGATCCTGCCCGAGCGCCGGCACATCCCGGAACCGGGCCAGCAGCCCGCCCAGGCGGCTGCGGGCTTCGTCCCTCGTCAGGCTGGCCAGATCGGACGCCGCCTCCCAGGGCTCCAGCCCCAGCCGGGCCAGAGTGGACAGGACAGTCACCGTGTTGCCGTTCCGATCCTCGCCGACGGCGGCGTAGAGGAACGGGTCGAACGGGGTTCCGCCCTGACGCATCTCGTCCATTGTCGGCATGGTGTGGTCCTTTCCCGGCAGGGCGGACCGGAAGCCTGAACTTCGCCGCCCTCCGCTCGCGCCGGCGGGCAAGCCGCGCGCAGCGCATGAAGATCAACATGGACCTGAATCGTCTCGCCTGCGCTGATGCAGATCAGTGCGGGGCCAATTGCCGGCTGGCCGGGCACGATCCGAAACCGGCCTAACATCGATCAGTCCCGATCCCCTGCCGGCGTCGTAGGGTCGTTCCAATCCGGCGCAGCAGCAGAGCGATGCCCGCAATCGGGCCCGGAGCAAGGAAGGAACACCCATGAACACCCCCGAATGGCTGAAACCCGGACTGATCGGAGCCGTGGCAGGCGGTGTCGTTGTCGCCATCGCCGGATTTGCGGGGGCGGGATGGACGACCGCCGCCGGCGCCGACCGGATAGGTCAGGCGATGGCGGACGAACAGCTCGTCGCGGCCTTCGTGCCCGTCTGCGTCGAGAGGGCCGAGAGCGACCCCGACCGGGTCGCAAAGCTGGCCAGCATCCGGGAACCCGCGACGGCGGTTCGCCAGCGCGACGCCCTGCTGACGGCGGGCTGGGCGACCATCGAGGGCAACGCGGCCGCCAGCCGGACGCTGGCCACCGCCTGCGTGGCCGCGCTCCAGCAGCGCAGCAGCGCGCTGCCGCAATCCCTGGGCCAGGCGGGGTGATGCGATGGCCTGGCCCTTTCCGCACCCACCGGCATCGCGGGCGGACGCTCTTGAACGGCGGCTGCGTGCACAAGCCCGCAGGTTGGACCTGCTGATCCCCTGCCGATCCGCGAGCGATCCGCGGCTGCTGGATCATCTGCGCAAGACCTTCGTCCAGCCCATGGATCGGGCCGGATCGGACGCGCCGGGCCGCGGGCCGCTCGACGGGCCCGAAGACGTCGCGCGCACCGGGATAACCGAACGCAACGGCATATGGGTCCTTACCGTCGGCGGGGTCTGGCGCGGCGATTATCGCAAGCGCGCCCAGGCGGAGGCCGCTGCCGCACAGGCGAAACAGGAGCGCGCATGACATCCCGCGACGGCGCCGGGCCCGCCGCGTCACGGTGAGCGGCGGCCGTCGCGCCCGCAAGGACGGGGTGATCCGTCGCTCCTGCAAGGCGCCGATCCACAACGAAACGAAAGGAAGCCCATGGCCGGTCCCATCAGCAAGACGACCGCGATCTTCGAACGACCGTTCAGCCTGCCCGGCTTTGCCGAGGTGCTCCCTGCCGGCGAGTACGATCTTGAAACCGAGATCTCGGCACCCCCCGACCATCGGGACGCGGACCGCTGGAAGGCCTCGGTTCTTGTGAGGCTGCACCCGCGTACGTCTCATCCGGGCCTCGTGCGCAGCCTGACGGTTCCGCTGTCCGCGCTCGAGGATGCCCTGGGTCGCGACAAGCTGACGGGTGCCTCCCTGGTGGACTTCTTCATCGATGAGATGCTGGCCGACCCGATGGTCCAGCTCGTCATGCGGGCCGACCGGGTCACGGAGGCCGAGGTCCGCGCGCTCTACGCCAGCGGCGGCCGGCCTGGCCGGCCGGCCGCCGCGCCTGATCCGATCGGACCGTATGGTCTGCCGTCCCCTGCGGCGCAGAACGGCGCGGCGGTGCAGGCGGCCGAAAACGAAGGGATGCCGCCACGGCATCGCTGAAGATCGATGGCGATGGCAAGCCCGGCTGCCCCGCCCGGTTCGAGGAGAGTGGACGATGGATTTCCTGTTCGACTTCGGCTT
>CAZMBT010000079.1:0-8755 GCA_964564395.1 uncultured Alkalilacustris sp. | reverse complement strand
TCGATCAGTGCCTGATCCTGCTGCACCCCTTCATGCCCTTCGTCACCGAGGAGCTGTGGGGCCAGACCGGGCGGCGCGGCGGGCTGCTGGTGCATACCGACTGGCCCGAGCATGCCGGCGCGGCACTGATCGACAGGCAGGCCGACCGCGAGATGAACTGGGTCATCGCCCTGATCGAGAGCATCCGCTCGGCGCGCACACAGATGCGGGTGCCCGCCGGCGCCAATCTGGAGATGCTGCAGCTTGAGCTCGATGCGGCGGGCCGCGATGCCTGGGCGCGCAACGCGGCGCTGATCAAGCGGCTCGCCCGGATCGAGAGCCTGCGCGAAAGCGACGCCGCGCCGCGCGGATCGCTGACGATCGCTGTCGACGGGGGCACCTTCGCACTGCCCCTCGAGGGGGTGATCGACATCGCCGCGGAACGCGCCCGGCTTGAAAAGACGCTTTCGAAGCTTGAGAAAGAGCTGGGCGGCATGCGCAAGCGGCTCGACAACCCCGGCTTTCTGAGCAGCGCGCCGGAAGACGTGGTGCAGGAAACCCGCGAGAAGTTGCAGCAGACCGAGGAGGAAGCCGCACGGCTGCAGGCCGCAGTGGCGCGCCTCGCCGACACCGGCTGAAGGGCGCGCGCCAGAGCAAGGAGGTTACCATGACCGGACCGGTCTATACCCAAGTGGTCGCGGCGCTGCCCGCGACGGTGCCCTTTGTCGGGCCCGAGGCGCATATGCGCGAGTCGGGTCGGCGGTTCCGCGCCCGACTCGGCGCCAATGAAAGCGCCTTCGGCCCCGCGCCGGCGGCGATCGCGGCGATGGAGGCTGCCGCGCGCGAGACCTGGATGTATGGCGATTCGGAGAACCACGATCTGCGCTGCGCCCTCGCCGAACGCCATGAGGTCCGGCCGGAGAACATCGTGGTCGGCGAAGGCATCGACGGGCTTCTGGGCTATCTGGTGCGCATGCTTGTCGCGCCCGGCGATGCGGTCGTGACCTCCGACGGGGCCTACCCGACCTTCAACTACCATGTGAACGGGTATGGCGGGGCGCTGCACAAGGTGCCCTATCGTGACGACCACGAAGATCCGCAGGCGCTGCTGGACAAGGCCGCCGAGACGCGCGCCAAGCTGCTCTACCTCTCGAACCCGGACAACCCGATGGGCACGCATCACCCCGGCGACACCATCGCCGCGACGGTCGAGCAATTGCCCGAGGGCACGCTGATGGTGCTCGATGAGGCCTATCTCGAATTCGCCCGGGCCGAGGCCGAAGCGCGCATCGATCCGCAGGATCCGCGCGTGATCCGGATGCGCACCTTCTCGAAGGCGCATGGAATGGCCGGGGCGCGGGTCGGCTATGCGATCGGCGCCGCCGATCTGATCCGGCGCTTCGACCTGATCCGCAATCACTTCGGGATGACGCGAATCGCGCAGGCCGGGGCGCTGGCGGCGCTGCAGGATGACGAATGGCTGGATTATGTCCGCCACGAAGTCGCGCGCAGCCGCGACCGGCTGGGCCGGATCGCCGCCGCGAACGGGCTGACCGCCCTGCCCTCCGCCACCAATTTCGTCGCCATCGACTGCGGCGAAGGCGGAGATTTCGCCCGTGCGGTGCTGGCCGAATTGATGGCGCGCGACATCTTCGTGCGGATGCCGGGCACGGCACCGCTGGATCGCTGCATCCGGGTGACCGCCGGCCGGCCGACCGAGCTCGACGCCTTCGAGGAGGTTCTGCCCGAGGCGCTGCGCGCCGCACGGGCGAGTTGAGCTGGGCGCGCACGCCCGCCCGCATGCCGCGACACCGGCAGCCTCGGGCCATGCGCCGCTTGTCACGCCGCCATGCGACCGGCTAGGTGTGCGTCATCCGACCCGCTGGGTCACATGAGAGAGTTCGCAACGCCGTGACCCGCTCCGCGCGCAATGATCCCTACAGCTCGCGCCGGCTTTTCGTGCGGCTCTGGCGCGGCTATCTGCGCCATCACATCGGGACCATGCTCATCGCCGTCGCCTTCATGGTCGCGGAAGGCAGCACACTGGGCCTGCTCAGCTACTCGATCCAGCCGCTGTTCGACCGTGTCTTCGTGGGCGGCGATGCAGGCGCCATCTGGTGGGTTGGCGGGCTAATTCTGGGGCTGTTCGTGTTGCGCGCCATTTCGCTGGTGGTCAGCAAGACACTGCTGACGCGGATCGCGCAGTTGACGACAACCGCCATGCAGGTGGACCTGCTGCGCCATCTGCTTCGGCTCGACAGCCAGTTCTTCCAGACCAACCCGCCCGGCGCCCTGATGGAGCGGGTGCAAGGCGATACGGCAGCAATCCAGAATGTCTGGCGCACCGTGATCACCGGCGTTGGGCGCGACGCGGTGTCGTTGGCGGGGCTGTTCACCGTGGCACTGCTGATCGATCCGGTCTGGACTTTCGCCGCACTCATCGGTGCGCCGATACTCTTCCTGCCGATCCTCGGCGTGCAGCGATATGTACGGCGCAAGACGGCGCATATGCGCGGCCAGGCCGGGCTGCGTTCCACGCGCCTTGACGAGGTTTTTCACGGCATCCTGCCGATCAAGCTCAACGGGATGGAAGGGTACCAGGTCCGCCGCTTCGAGGGCATCGTGGACCGGATCGTCCGTGCCGAAATCCGCATGGCCATGGGCAAGGCCAGCATACCGGCGATGATCGATATCGTCGCGGGGCTGGGCTTCTTCGCGGTGCTCATGGTCGGCGGGCGCGACATCCTCTCGGGGGACAGGACGCTGGGCGAGTTCATGTCCTTCTTTACCGCGATGGCGCTGACATTCCAGCCGTTACGCAGGCTGGGCGGGATGGCGGGAACCTGGCAGGTCGCCGCCGCCAGTCTGGAACGCATCTACCGGTTGTTCGACACGCAGCCCGGTATCGTGGCCCCCGCGAAGCCGAAGGCGCCGACGGACGATTTCACGATCCGGCTGGAGAATGTACATTTCGCCTATGGCGACCTGCCGGTTCTGCGCGGCATCGACTTTTGCGCCCCCGCGGGCAAGACGACCGCCCTTGTCGGCGCGTCCGGCGCGGGCAAGAGCACCGTCTTCAACCTGCTCACACGGCTGATCGAACCGCAATCGGGCCGGGTGACCATCGGCGGCGTCGACGTCCGGAGCATGGACATCGCGCAACTGCGCGCGCTGTTCTCGGTCGTCACGCAGGATGCCGCGCTCTTCGACGAAACGATCCGCGAGAACGTGATGCTCGGGCGGGACGACATCGATGAGCCCCGCCTGGACGCGGCGCTTGAGGCGGCGCATGTGGCGGCCTTCCTCGACGAATTCCCGCAAGGGCGCGACACCCCGGCCGGGCCGCGCGGCTCGGCGCTGTCGGGCGGGCAGCGCCAGCGTGTCGCCATCGCCCGCGCCTTGCTGCGGGACGCGCCGATCCTGCTGCTCGACGAGGCGACCTCGGCCCTAGACGCGCGATCCGAGAGGCTGGTGCAGGACGCCTTGCAGGCGCTGTCGCGCGACCGCACCACACTGGTCATCGCGCATCGCCTCGCCACTGTGCGCGACGCCGATCATATCGTCGTGCTCGACCGCGGTCAGGTTGTCGAACAAGGAACTCACGCCGAACTCTTGCGTGCAGGCGACACATATGCCCGGCTGTGCCGGCTGCAGTTCGACGGCAACGACTGACCCCTGTCGGCAAGCGCGCGAAACCCTATATTGCGCGGCAGGGCAAGACGGAGCAGATCATGACCGGCGAAATCGCCTCCGAACGCAGGCTGTTCGAGATCCGGGGTAACGACCGGTGGAAATTCCTCGATGGCCTCGTCACCAACGATGTCGCGCGCTGTGCCGATGGCCTCGTTTATGCCGCGCTCCTGACGCCGCAGGGCAAGTATCTGGCGGATTTCCTCCTGCATGAGCGTGACGACGCGATCATCCTCGATGTGCATGCCGATATCGCCGATGCGCTGATGCGCAGACTCAAGATGTACACACTGCGCGCGGATGTGCAGATCACGCCGTCGGAGCTGAATGTCCTGCGCGGCATCGATGCGCCACCGGCTGGGGCGCTGCCCGACCCGCGCCACGCGCTGATGGGATGGCGGCTTTATTCGCAGGATACCGGCGACGCGCCGACCATCGATTGGGACGCCCGGCGCGTCGCCGGCTGCATCCCCGAAACCGGTATCGAGTTGATCCCCGAGGAAACCTTCATCCTGGAGGCCGGGTTCGAGCGGCTCAACGGGGTGGACCACCGCAAGGGCTGCTATGTCGGCCAGGAAGTCACCGCGCGGATGAAGCACAAGACCGAGCTGCGCAAGGGCCTGGTGACCGTGCAGGTCGAAGGCGCCGCCCCCGTCGGGACCGAGATCACCTGCGACGGCAAGAGCGTCGGGCGCCTCTTTACCCAGGCGGACGGGCTGGGCATCGCACATCTGCGCTTTGCACGGGCCGGGGCCGAGATGCTGGCCGATGGCGCGGTGCTGCGCTGGCCCGATATGCAGGACGTCCGCACCGCCTGAGACAACGCGCGGACAGCGCGTTGCCTCAACCCCGATCCCGTCAGGCGCGTTCGGCGTATTCCATGGTTTCGGTGTTCACGATGATCTCCTCGCCCTCGCCGACGAAAGGCGGCACCATCACCCGCACCCCGTTGTCCAGAATGGCCGGTTTGAAGCTGTTGGCCGCCGTCTGCCCCTTGACGACCGGTTCCGTCTGGGTGACGGCGCATGTCACCTTCTGCGGCAGCGTGATGTTGAGCGCCTCGTCCCCGTAGAACTCGATCGTCACCATCATGCCATCCTGCAGGAAGGGGCGCCGCTCGCCGAGCAGCTCGGCCGGAAGCTCGATCTGCTCGAAGGTTTCCATGTCCATCACGACAAGCATGCCGTCGGTTTCGTACAGGAACTGCTGATCGCGCTGCTCGAGGCGGACCCGCTCCACCCGGTCCTCCGAGCGGAAGCGTTCATTCAGCTTCGAGCCGTTGCGCAGGTTGCGCATCTCGACCTGGGCGAAGGCGCCACCCTTGCCCGGCTTCACATGGTTGACCTTCACCGCGACCCACAGACCGCCGTCGTGTTCCAGAACATTTCCGGGCCGTATTGCGTTTCCGTCTATCCTGGGCATCGCGAGATCTTCTCCAAAGGTTGAAACAGTGTCGTCGAGGCACATATCGTTGAGCGCGAGGCGGGGCAACTGCGCACCGTCGCATCCCCGACATGGCACCGGCAAGCCATGCGTCCGACGCATAGGTGGCATTCCAAAACAGAAATACCGGAATGCCTGCTTAAAGGTTAAGCCATTATGACGAAAAGATCACAGGATCAAGGTCACAAAAGGACGAAGACATGTTCGATTTTGTTGACGCGTCAGCCCTGAATCATGAGCAGGGTGCGCGTTCGCGCAAGCTGTTCGCTGCGGTAGTGCTGGCCGCGCTCGACGACGCTATCGCCGACGACAAGAAATACGGCAACGGCCCGGATCAGATCGCGCGCTGGGCCCGTTCGCGTGATGGGCGCGAGGTGCTGTCCTGCGCCGGGATCGACCCGAACGAACGCGTCGTCGCCGGTCTGATGGAGTTCGTTTCCAAGGGCGTGCGCACCTCCGTCGCGCTGTCGCGCGAGGAGAGCGAGCGTCGTCAGCAGCTCGCGGACGCCGAAGCGGCCTGACATCCGCCGAGCGTCCGGAATTTGCAAAGGACGTGCCTGACGGGCACGTCTTTTGCGTTTGTACCTCTTGGAATCGGTGCGGGATCGGCTCCGGTGTCGGCCCGGGTGCCAGCCAGAGCGTCAGTCCGGGTCACGCGCCGCGGCGAAATCGCGGCTGGCAAGGGCGCGCGCGACTTCGCTGCGCACCAGCTTGCGCACATTGCGCGTGATCCGCTCGCCGAGTGTGCCGCGCAGTTCCTCGCGCACGATCTGTGCGATCAGGTCGCGCAGCGCCGCCTCATCGACCAGAAACTCCTCGTCATCCGCAAGGTCGTCAAGCGCAACAGCCTGGGTCGCCGACTCGGGGTCATCCTCCGAGACGTCGGCCGACGCAGGGCCCAGGTCTGCCCCGGCGGCGCGCGACGCCTCCCCCACCTCAGCGACGACCTGCGCGGTGTCGGCGTCTTCGGGCGGCTGCTCCGGCACTTCAGCACGGGGCACGGCGTTGTCGTCCGGGTCGCGCGCGCCCGCTCGAAACACCCCGACACCGCCGGCCTCCTCGGCCTCCCAGTCATCGAATGACGCCGCCACCGCCGCTTCCAGCTCGGCGATGGTGCGTTCCAGAGAAACGCCATCCGAGGCGTGCGGCGCAAGCGACGGCGCCGCTTCCGAGCCCTGCAGGGCAAGGGGGGGCGTGTGTTGCGACGCCGCGCGCTCCGGCGCATCACTGGCGGCCGGGGCGTCGCCGGTGGCGCCATCCGTCGCGGCGGGCGTCGGCCTCGGCGTGTTCGCGGGTGAGCGGGTATCGACACGCAGCGCCGGTGTCAGCACCAGACGTCCGGCCGGGGGCTGCTTGGCGGGCGCGGGTGCAGCATCTGTTACCAGCCGCCTGATCGAGCTGAGCACATCCCCGGCATCGTCATCCCGCAAATGTCCCGACATGTCGAATATCCCCTTTCACCGCAGGTATGGTAGACGCGACCGGACAATAACACAACCGGTTGCGTCGATCAGTTGCGACCGATGCTTTCCAGAACCCGGTTCAACCGCTCGCCGCGAATGCTGACGGGCGCATCACGGACGGCTTCGTAATAGGTTACGGGATCATAGGTGGGGATACCCAGATTGAGATGATCAGCGGTCATCAGCCCCATCGAAGACAGGACGCTGTAAGCGGCCACCTGGCGCCCGGCCTCGGCCGAGATCCGTGCCGCTCGGGCGTTCAGCAGTTCCTGCTCGGCATCAAGCACATCGAGCGTCGTGCGCGCGCCAAGTGTTGCCTCCTCGCTCACGCCCTCGAAGGCCTGCTGTGCGGCCTCGATCTGCAGCTCGCTCGCGCGGATGCGCGCCTCGGCGACCTGAAGGTCCGACCAGGCGCGCCCGACCTCCTCCAGGACCTCGATCGTCGTCTGATGCAGTTGCGCACGGGTCGAGTCGCGCTGTGCCATGGCCTGACGCTGCTGCGCCGAAAGCCGCCCGCCCTGATAGATCGGCCGGGTAAAGCGCAACGACACCCCGGCATCGCGCGTCGCCCCCGATCCGGACTGTGCGCGGCTCGTGCCCTGCACCGTCACCCCGGCATTGGCGCCCGCGGTGATCTGCCCCTGGGTCGCGGCGGCGGCACGCTGCACGTTCAGATCCGCCGCCGTCACCTCGTGCTGGGCGCGCGCGATGGACGGGTGCGTTCTGCGCGCGATGGATTGCGCCGCCTCCAGCGACGGCGCAAGCTCGGGCAACCCCGGCGGCGTGCGCAGGTCGCCGGGATAGCGCCCCACCGCCACCCGATACATTTCCCGCGCGACTTCGAGGTCGCCCTCGGCGGCAGCCAGATCGCTTTGCGCGGCGGCCAGCCGGGACTCGGCGATGGCGACGTCGGTGCGCGTGATTTCACCGACTTCGAAACGGTCCTGCGCCGCGCGCAGCTCCTGACGGATGAGTTCCAGGTTGCTTTCGCGCAGGGCCACCGTTTCCGATGTCTGGCGCACCTGCATGAACGCCGAAACCGCGGTCAGCAGAACGCGCTGTTCCACCCCGACAAGCGCCTGGCGCGTCGCCAGCACCGTCTCCTTGGCAGCGTCGATCGCACGCTCGCTGCGCCCGAAATCATGCACCGTCACCTCGGCGGTGATTCGCAGCGAGGTCGACACATCCACCGGCTCGAAGCTGCGCGCTCCGGTCAGCCCCCGCACATCGGCCATGCGCTGTTCGGCCCCGGCCACAAAGTTCACCACCGGGCGCAGGCTGGTCATTGCAAGCGCCACGTCTTCATCGGCCGCTCGCAGCACGGCGCGATTCTGGTCCAGCAGGTTGGAGTTGCGATAGGCATCGATAAGCGCGTCGGTCAGCGTCTCGGCCTTGGCGACCAGTGGAAACACCATCAGCATCCCGGCAAGGGCCGTCGCTGCCAATGCTCCGCAACCCGATGATTTCATGCGCCTTCCCTCCTCAAGCGTCCTTGTGGCCCGGCGCGTCCCATCAGAAGGTGAAGGCCGGCGGACGGGCAAAGCCCTCCAGCACCGGCGCAGAGGCATTGAAGAGCCGGCGCCAGTCCATCTCGTCGCCGCTGCGATATCCCAGCCGCACCACGCCCAGCGCCCCCTCCATGAAAAGACAGGTCACACGCCCGCCATCCTTGAGCTGCGCCATGAGAGATTGCGGGAATGTCTCGACCGCACCCTGAACGATCATGACGTCATACGGGCCGTGCTGCGGGGCGCCCTCGACCAGCGGCGCATTCACGACGGCCACATTGTCCACGCCCTCGGCGGCCAGCGTTTCCTCCGCATCGCTGGCGCGGGCCTCGTCATCCTCCACCGCGACCACGGCTTCGGCGAGGCAGGCGATCACGGCGGCCGAATAGCCCTGCGCGCTGCCGATATCCAGCACCAGCTCATCGGGCTGAATGTCGAGCGCATCAAGCATCTTGGACAGGGTCCGCGGCTCAAGCATCACGCGCCCACCGCCCAGATCGAGATTCTCGCCGATATAGGCGGCCTCGCGCAGGTTCTCGGGAACATAGCGTTCACGCGGAACCGTCAGCATCGCATCGATGATCGGATACTTGGTAACATCCGACGGCCGCACCTGGGTGTCCACCATGATCGTGCGTCTGGCGGCGAAATCTGTCATCGGCTGAACTCATC
>CAZMBT010000078.1:0-8923 GCA_964564395.1 uncultured Alkalilacustris sp. | reverse complement strand
TCCGGCCCAGGTTTCCGGTCAGAATCAGCGCACGCCTGTCGCATGTTAGTGGGCCGAAACCGACAAGCTCTTCCGGAGCCAGCCAACGAAGTGCCGTAGCCGTGCGCTCCCGGCCTGCGCCTCAGTCATCAGGGCCGTGTAGCCGAGGCCGTCGAGCTGGACCTCGGGGCGATAGCGCGCAAGCCAGCCGCGGGTGACATGGTCGGCAACGAGCAGGTCGCTGACAAGAACAAGACCCTGACCGGCAAGCGCCGCCTGCACGGCGTGATGCTCCTGGTCGAAGTGGCGGGTTCGGTCCGCGACCCCGGCCCTGCCCAGCCCGGCGGCATGCGCCCATGCCGGCCAGTCGATGGGAACGAGGCCCGGCTGGCGCCAGCGTGTCTCGATCAGCACGGCGGCATCGAAGCCGGTCAGCCCGTCCAGATAAGCCGGCGATCCGTATGCGGCGACCCGTTCGTGTGCCAGCGGCGCGGCAACGAGACCGGACGGCGGAGGCCCGGCGCTGGCGTAGCGGATCGCGATATCGACGGACCGCGCGCGCAGAAGGTCCGCCGGCGCGGTTCCGGTGTCCAGGCGCAATGTGTATCCGGGACACGCAGCTTCGAATTCCGGCAGCTTGGGAACAAGCCAGAGTGCGGCGAAAGCGGGCGTCGTCGTCACGGTGATCACGCGCTCGGCGTCGGTGACCTCGTCCACGGCGGCGGCAAGGCCCGCGAAGGCCTGTGCCGTCGCCGCAGCCAGCCGCGTTCCCGGCTCGGTGAGCGCGACGGCGCGCACCCGGCGCTCGAAGAGCGCGACGCCGAGCTGTCCCTCGAGATCACGGACCCGATGGGAGATCGCCGTCGAGGTGACACCGAGTTCTTCCGCCGCGGCCTTGAAGCTGAGGTGACGCGCGGCAGCATCGAAGGCACGCAGTGCCACGAGGGAAGGCAGAGTGCGACGCATGTGCTGATTATAGATGATCCTTCATCATCTGTATCGGAGAAATCGCCTTTTGTCGCGGCATGGCAGGTGAAGCATGTCGGGGGCGTCGTCGGCGGCACCGTGCCGTCGCAGCGCCCCCAACAGACCGGAGAGACCCATGACCACCCTCCTTCGCATCGATGCCAGCGCGCGCACAGAGCGCTCGCTCTCGCGCGCCCTCGCCGACCGGTTCGTCGCCGCCTGGGCCGAGGCATGCCCCGCCACGCGCGTGCTGAACCGCGACGTTGGCCGCGCATCGCCCCCGCCGATCACTGAAGAATGGATAGCCGCGGCCTTCACGCCGGAGCCGGAGCGCACCGCGGCGCAGAGCGCCGTCCTCGCGATGTCCGACCGGTTGATCGACGAACTCGCCGCGGCCGATCTGCTGGTCATCGCGACACCCATGTATAATTACGGCCTGCCCGCCGCGCTCAAGGCGTGGGTCGATCAGGTGATCCGGGTGAATCGCACCTTCACCTTCGACCTCGCCCGCGGCGACCAACCGCTGGAGCCGGTATTCTCGGGCAAGACGCTGGTTCTTCTCAC
Organism: uncultured Alkalilacustris sp.; assembly: GCA_964564395.1. Classification (GTDB taxonomy): domain Bacteria; phylum Pseudomonadota; class Alphaproteobacteria; order Rhodobacterales; family Rhodobacteraceae; genus Alkalilacustris. The sequence goes on along the minus strand of CAZMBT010000078.1, from coordinate 7,414 downwards.
CTCGAGCGGGGAGTTCGGCTTCGAGCCGGGCGGCATCAATGCGGGAGCCGACCATCTGACGCCACATGTCGCGACCCTCACCCGGTATCTCGGCATCGCCGAAACCCACCGGATCGCAATCGAGTACCAGGAATTCGGCGACGCGCGCCACGCGGCCTCGCGCGCTTCGGCCGAGAGAGCGGTGCCGGAGCTCGTCGATCGGCTCGCCGCGCGGATTTCGGCGTGAGCAAGCCTACGAGTGATGAGGGGCGGGGAAACCATTCCCGAGCCCATCGAACATTGCGAGTAACGTCCGAATGACCTGCCTGTGCCCGGGCTTCACAGGAAGCCCGGGCCTGCCGCGGGAATCCGCCAAGATGTCCGCCCTCGGGCGACTTGCGCGCGCCGAGGCGCCGGCGTCCGGAAAATCCCTGGCGCTGTGCCGCATTGAACGACGCCCGCCGCGGCGCGATGCGGCACAGCGCTGCGGCCGGTCTGTGGTGGCCTGCTTGCCATTGCTGGCGGTCTTCGACAGTAATTGCACGTGTTTTCGTGCGGGCTTCGCTGCGCCGCCATTCCTTACCGTGTTGAAACGCCTCATGGCCACATCAACGGCTTCATACAGCCCCGCAAAGGCCAGTTGGATCGTGGTCGCTGCACTCGGGCTGTGCCATCTGCTGAACGACGTGATGCAATCGCTTCTGGCGGCGGTGTATCCGCTGCTGCGCGCGGAATTCGCGTTGGATTTCTGGCAGATCGGTCTGTTGACCTTCGCCTTCCAGATCACGGCCTCGATCCTGCAGCCGGCGATCGGCATGCTGACCGACCGCCGGCCCTTCCCGCAGTCGCTGCCGATCGGCATGGCCTCGACCCTGGTCGGCCTTCTGCTGCTCGGCTTCGCGAATTCCTATCCCATGCTGCTTACCGGCGCGATGCTGATCGGGACCGGATCGGCGGTCTTTCATCCCGAAGCGTCGCGGATCGTGCGGCTTGCCTCCGGCGGACGGTTCGGCACCGCGCAATCCATATTTCAGGTCGGCGGAAATGCGGGCACGGCGATCGGCCCCTTGCTCGCGGCTTTCATCGTGGTTCCGCTGGGACGGCCCTCGATTGCTTGGTTCGCGCTCGCCGCGCTGGTCGGCATGATCGTTCTGACGCAGGTGGGCCGCTGGTACGCACGGTGGACTCGCGCCAACGCGAAGCGCTCGGCCCTGGCTGCGGGCCATGTGCTGTCGCGACGGCAGGTTATCGGGGCGATCGGCGTTCTCGGCTTTCTGGTGCTCGCGAAGGAGACGTACAATGCGAGCTTCACCAGCTACTACACCTTCTTTCTGATCGAACGTTTCGGTGTCGCGACGCAGATGTCGCAGATCCTGCTGTTCGTCTATCTTGCGGGCATGGCGATGGGGGTCATGGTCGGCGGACCCCTGGCCGACCGGCTGGGCGCGCGAACGGTGATCTGGGTATCGATGCTGGGCGCGCTGCCCTTCACGCTGCTGCTTCCGCATGCCGGGCTGGTCATGACGACCGGCCTGTCCGCGATCATCGGGCTGATCACCGCCGCGTCGATGCCGGTGATTGTCGTTTATGCGCAGGAGCTTGTGCCGGGGCGTGTCGGGATGGTGGCGGGAATCTTCTTCGGGCTGGCCTTTGGCCTGGGGGGTATCGCGGCCGCCGTTCTGGGGGTTGTTGCGGATGCGACCAGCATCGAGTTCGTCTACGGGCTGTGTGCCTTCATCCCGGCGCTGGGCATCATGGCCGCCCTCCTTCCCGGGCGCGCCGACATGCTGGGACGGCATTGAGGCCGGCGCCTCGATCCGGGCCCGGCCCCCGAGGCGGCGGCCTTGCAGCGGTTGTGTGGCCTGATAAGATCACCGCCCGCAACCGGAAACGGATCATCCTCGAAGATGCAGGTCATCCGTATCGATCACGTTCATGTCGAAGTCGCGGATCGCGCCATCGCGGCCGACTGGTATGAACGCGTGCTCGGGCTCAGGCGGCATTCGGCGCTTGAAAGCTGGGCAAACGACCCGATGGGCCCCCTGATCCTGCAGGCCGGCGACGGCCAGCCGGCGCTGTCGCTGTTCGCCCGCGCGGCCAGGGAGCCGTCGCGGGACACGACCATCGCGTTCCGGGTTTCCGGCGCGCAGTTTCTGGCCTTTTGCGCACAGCTCGGGCGGCTGAAGCTCGGGAACGACGCGGGCCGGACCGTGACGCAGGCGGATGTCGTCGATCACGACCTGTCCTGGTCGATCTATTTTCGCGATCCGGACGGGAACCGCCTCGAAGTCACGACCTATGACCATGCCCATGTTGCGGGCCGCCTTTGAGTGCGGCACGGATCGCCCCGCGCCCGTCGCAAACGGTGCTTTCGTCGCCCGATCGGTCAGAAGCCGCCGAAGCGGTCGCGAAACACGTGATGCGGGATATCGTCGCGCGTCAGTCCCATATCGGCGAGCTGCGCGTCGCTGAGCGCATAGAGTGCCTCGATCTGCACGCGTCGCGTTCGGGATTCGACATAGGCGTTGAAGCCCTGCCCGAGCCCGGCGAAGAAGGCGTCAAGCTGCGCCTGTACGAATGGCGCGAAACGCGGTGCGGATGTGCTGGTGAGTGTCGTCATCGGAAACCTCCGGTGCGCGGTGGTCTCCTCCCATGCGCTCAAGGTAGCATCGCGAGGACGGTCTGACCAGCGCATCGGGCGCATGCCCGCCATGCGACGCGCGCGTGTTGCCGCGTTGCAGCATGGCATTGCGCAGTGATTGCATGCCCGTGATGCGGCCCTATAAGTCGGCGCATGGACCTCGACCTCACGCATCCGGCCCTGTCCGACCTCAAGGCGACGTGCCGCCGGCGATTGCCGCATTTCGTCTGGGAATACCTCGACAGCGCGACCGGAACCGAAGCCGTCAAGCGGCGCAACCGCGCAGCGCTGGACTCCCTCACGTTGCAACCTGCCATCCTGCGCGGTCAGGTGACTCCGAGGCTGCAGACCGTGTTCCTGGGCCGCAGCCATGCGTTGCCGGTGGGGATCGCGCCGGTCGGCATGTCGGGGCTGATCTGGCCGGGGGCCGAACAGGCGCTGGCGCGTCTCGCCGCGGGTGCGCAGATCCCCTATTGCCTGTCCACCGTGGCCACCCGCCTGCCCGAGGAAATCGGCCCGCTTTGCGGCGATATGGGGTGGTTTCAGCTCTACCCGCCCGGTGACCCGGAAATCCGGCGCGACCTGTTGGCGCGTGCACGGCGCAGCGGGTTTCACACTCTCGTGCTGACGGTCGATGTGCCCGGCACCTCACGGCGCGAGCGCCAGCGTCGCGCGCAGCTTGCGATCCCGCCCCGGCTGACCCCGTCGATGCTGTGGCAGATGGCGCGGCGCCCGGCCTGGACGCTGGGCACGCTGCGCAACGGGACGCCGCGGCTGCGGCTGATGGAGGAATACCTCAAGCTCGACGGCGCGGCCCCGTCCACGGCCCATGCGGGCTATCTGCTGCGCGCGGCCCCGGACTGGGCGTATCTGCGCGCGCTGCGCGACGAATGGAACGGGCCGCTGGTGGTCAAGGGTGTGCTGGGCGCGTCCGACGCTGCGCGACTGCGCGATGAAGGTGTCGATGCCGTCTGGGTGTCCAATCACGGCGGCCGGCAGTTCGATGCCGCGCCGGCGGCCATTGCGGCGCTGCCCGCGATCCGCGAGGCGGTGGGGCCGGCGTATCCCCTCATCCTCGACAGCGGGATCGAAAGCGGGCTCGACGTGCTGCGCGCAATCGCGCTGGGCGCCGATTTCGTGATGCCGGGGCGCGCCTGGCATTACGCGCTGGGCGCCTTCGGAGCGCGCGGGGCGGCGCATTTCCTGCATATCCTGCACGAGGACATGGTGGCCAATATGGCGCAGCTGGGCCTCGCGGTCCCGCAAGACATTCGGGCCCAAGCCCCCTGCCCCGTCCGCGCGCATCCCGCCGCCGCCCCCGATCCGCAGGGTTGACCGACGCCGCGCCGCGCCGCACCTCCGGTCAGGTGCCGCGCAGCCGTTCCTCGCGCGCCGCGCGCAGTCGCGCAAAATCCTCGCCGGCATGATAGCTCGACCGTGTCAGCGGCGTGGCCGAGACCATCAGGAACCCCTTGCCGCGCGCGGCCGTCTCGTAGGCGCGGAATTCCTCGGGCGGGATGAAGCGGTCCACGGCGTGATGCTTGGGCGTGGGCTGCAGATACTGGCCGATCGTCAGGAAATCCACATCCGCCGAGCGCATGTCATCCATCACCTGCAGCACCTGCGGACGTTGTTCGCCCAGCCCCACCATGATGCCGGATTTGGTGAACATCGTCGGGTCCAGTTCCTTGACCCGCTGCAGCAGCCGAAGGCTGTGGAAATAGCGCGCACCGGGTCGCACCTCCTGATAGAGGCCGGGCACCGTTTCGAGATTGTGGTTGAACACGTCCGGGCGCGCCTCGACCACCGTCTCCAGCGCCGAGTCCGGGCATTTGAGGAAATCGGGCGTCAGGATCTCGATCGTGGTGCCCGGGCTGCGGTGGCGGATCGCGCGGATGGTCTGCGCGAAATGCGCGGCGCCGCCATCTTCCAGATCATCCCGGTCAACCGACGTGATGACCACATGATTGAGGCCGAGCTTCTCGACAGCATGAGCGACGCGCCCCGGCTCGAAGGTGTCGAGGGCGTCGGGGCGTCCGGTCGCGATATTGCAGAAGGTGCAGCCGCGGGTACAGATCTCGCCCATGATCATCATGGTGGCGTGGCCGGCGCTCCAGCATTCGCCGACATTGGGGCAGCCCGCCTCCTCGCAGACGGTGACGAGCTTGTTCTCGCGGATGATGTCGCGCGTCTGCTTGTAGCCCTTCGACACCGGCGCCTTCACCCGGATCCAGTCGGGCTTGCGCAGGGTCGCGGTATCGGGGCGATGCGCCTTCTCCGGGTGGCGTTGATCGGGAATCGTGAGATCGCGCGGTGCCATCGGGTCCATCCTTCTGCCTGTGGCCTCTACATAATCGCCCCGGGCACGATTGTCCAAACCCACGATCCCCGATCGTTGCGCATGGGTCAGCCGATCGGCGGCGGGCGGCCCCCGTCGGTTTCGTCGTAATGACGCTGCAAGCGCTTGAGCGCGATGCGCAGCACGATCTTGCCGGAGCGCGCCGACCAGCCCATGCGTCGCTCTGCCGCTTCCAGCCCCTCCAGATAGCAGCAACAACGCAGCGCCACATCCGACAGCTCCGGCCCCAGCGCGTTCAGCGCGGCATCGACACGCTCGCGCGCGGCACGCGGCCCCTGCGCCGGGCCGCTGCCGGCGCCGGAAAAGCCGCCGCGATCACCGCCCGTCAGGAAGCGTTCCCAGTTCTGCGCCACGCGCGGGCCGGTCTGCGCGACTTCGAAATCCTCGCGCAGGCGTTCGGCGGCGGCCACCTGCGCGCTGTTCAGGAAGGGGGTGCCATCCCGATCCTTGCGCCGCGCCAGCGCCGCCACCGGGGATTCGGCCAGATTGTAGCGCATCTTGCGGGCCGGGGCGCCGGGCTCGCGGACGGTCTTTTCGTCCCAGATCCGGTGCTGGTCTCCGAAGGGATCGGCCGCTTCCGCGAAGCCATCGGCCTGCGGCGCCCGCTCATGCAGCATCCGCTTGAGCGCCGCGCGCCCCGCCGGGGTAATGCGGTAAACCGCCACCCGGCCGCCCTGCCGGTCGCACGCGATCCAGTCCTTGAGCGCGAAGGCCCGTGCGACGGCCCGCGCGACCACTGCGGTGCGGATGGTGCCGCCGTCATCGGCCTTGCGCATTACTGCCGCCTGATCCATGTCGGGCGCGATGACCAGCATCGCCTCGGATTCGCAAAGACGGCGCAGGACGCGCCGCGCTTCGCGGGCGATGGTGGTTTCGTCGGTCAGGTCGGCATCGCCGGAGCGGGTCATGGCAGTCATGGGCAGATCGTCCTCGTGATCGGGGGAAACATCGTCGCCGATGGCACCGAGCCGGCCGAAGACCGACAGCGCCTCATCCACCAGCGGATCGTCCCGACGGTTCTCGAACCGGCGCACATGGCGCAGCACGGTCGATGCGTGACACCCTTCGCGCCGCGCCAGCGCGCGCAGCGAAAGCCCCTGCGACGTATGCGACAGATAAAGCCGCGCACCATCAGGCAGCCAGTCGGGAAAGCGCCGGACTGTCTGGATGTTCGATGTCATGTCCTGCGCTCCGCTCCGGTCATTGCCAGGATCACGCATGACAACCGTGGGTTGCATTGGTTACCCGTTCGTTAAAATCCGTCGGAACTCAGATAATTGTTGCCAAAAGCTAAACAGTACTGAAGCCGCCGTGCGGTTCTGCGCCCGACCCCGCAACACCACATTGCGGCGAGTCATCCTGCGCTGACGCAATTGAGGAGGCCCGGATGACCGATCCTGTCGAAACGCTGAAATCCCTCGACCGCCCGCGGCTGCTGGTCTCGGCCGCCCGGATCGGGCTGGGCGATTACAATCGCCTGCCGATGCTGCGCCGGCTGTTGCGCGACACCGCGCCGCCCGGTCCCGAGGTCGCCCTCGAACGCCTGCTGGAGATGGAGGCGCGCATGGAGGGCGCGCGCCGGGCGGGGGCCGCCGATTACGTCGCGGCGCGCCATGTGGAACAGCTGATCGCGCTGATGGGCGAGGCGCGGCTGGTGCTCGCCGGCCGCGCCAGGCCGGGCCTGCCCGACGACCGCGGCACGGCAACCGGGCGAGGCGGTCTGGCGGCTACCCGCCCTCGCGCCGGCTGACGCCTCAGCCGAAGGCGTCCGGTTCGGAGGCCTTGCGCCGGGCGATGAAGTCGCTGAGCGCTTCGGCAATGGCCGGATCGAGGGCGGGCTGCTGATAATCGGCGAGCTGACGTGCCACGCGCTCCGTCGCCAGGGCGCGGGTGTCGCGCCCGCCTTCCTCGTCCCAGGTCTCGAACGGCTTGTAATCGAGCAGGCCGGAGCGCCAGAATGCCTCCTTGAAATTCGCCTGCGTATGGGCGCAGCCCAGGTAGTGACCGCCGGGGCCGACCTCGTAGAGCGCGTCCATCGCCTGCCCGGTCGGCGACATGTCGATCCCGCGCGCAAGCTGGTGCAGCACGCCGAGCTGATCGGCGTCCATCACGAATTTCTCGAAGCTCGCGACCAGCCCGCCCTCGAGCCAGCCACAGGAGTGCAGCATGAAGTTCACCCCGCCCAGCAACGCCGCGTTCAGCGTGTTGGATGTCTCATACGCGGCCTGCGCATCGGGCAGCTTCGACCCGCACAGCCCCCCGCCCGAGCGGAAGGGCAGATTCATCCGCCGCGCAAGCTGCCCGGCGCCGTAGAGGATATGGCTGGCCTCGGGGGTGCCGAAGGTGGGGGCGCCCGAATTCATGTCGATGGAGGCCACGAAGGCGCCGAAGATCACCGGCGCGCCGGGGCGGATGAGCTGGCTGTAGGCCACCCC
>CAZMBT010000077.1:0-8944 GCA_964564395.1 uncultured Alkalilacustris sp. | reverse complement strand
AGGATGGCCAGATCGTCGCCCTGTCGCGGCGCGTCACCGATGACCCGATCCGCGCGCGCGGCCCGCTGCGCCGGCTGTTCGGCAATCTGGGCTTCAACCCGGCGCAGTTCATAAACCAGCCCGAAGGCTGAGTCGCGCGCAGGTCGGCGGCCCTCGAAGGCTCGGAATGAGTCCGGGATCAGTCGGCGGCCGGCTCGAAGGTCAGGGCCACCCCGTTGAGACAGTAGCGCAGCCCGGTTGGTGGCGGGCCGTCGGGAAAGACATGGCCCAGATGCGCCTCGCAGCGTGCGCAATGCACCTCGGTACGGCGCATGAACAGCTTGCGATCCTCGCGCGTGCCGATCACGGCGGGGTCGATCGGTTGCCAGAAGGATGGCCAGCCCGTTCCCGAATCGAACTTGTGCGCCTGATCGAACAGCTCGGCGCCACAGCACACGCAATGGAACTGCCCGGGAACGGACGGAAAATCGTCATGGGTGAAGGCACGTTCGGTCGCGTGCTGGCGCGTCACCCGATAGGCCAGATCGGTCAGCTGGGCGCGCCATTCCGCATCGGATTTCTGGATCTTGTCGAGCTCGTGATCGCGGGTTCCGTTGCGTGCCATCTCTCTAGCCTTGCGTGCTGATGCTTTCCTTTCATAATTAACGCGTATGGACGCGCCGCCAACCCCGGAGGTTTCTGATGCCGTTGCTCAGCATGGGGCGCTACGCAGCGCGCTTCGCCGCCGATCCCTGTGACATTCGCAAGGCGCAGCGCCTGCGCTTTCGCGCCTTTCGCGCCGGGCGCGACGGGGCCGCCGACGCCCGGGACGGCCTGGACCGGGATGCCTTCGATGCGACCTTCGATCACGTTCTGATCGAGGATGTTCACGATGGCGCCTCGGTCGCCTGTTTCCGGGTCATGGCGCTGCGCGATGGCAGCCAGCTCGGACACAGCTATGCCGCGCAGCATTATGCCCTCGACGGGTTGCGCAGCTTTTCCGGCCCCCTGATCGAGATGGGCCGTTTCTGCATGCACCCCGAGCGCCGTGACCCTGACATCCTGCGCCTCGCCTGGGCGGCGTTGACACGCTATGTCGACACCCACCGCGCGGGCATGCTGATCGGCTGTTCGTCCTTTCACGGCACCGACGCCGAGCGTTACCTTGACAGCTTCGCGCTGCTGCGCGAGCGGCACCTCGCCCCGGCGCAGTGGCGCCCGCGCATCAAGGCGTCGCGCGTCGTGCGCTTTGCGCGCATGCTGCGCGGGCGCGCGCCGGACCGACGCCGCGCGTTGCAGCGGATGCCGCCGCTGCTGCGCAGCTATCTGTCCATGGGCGGCTGGGTGTCGGATCATGCCGTTGTCGACCCCGACCTGAACACACTGCATGTCTTTACCGGGCTCGAGATCGCGGCGATGCCGCCCGCGCGCAAGCGGCTGCTGCGCGCCACCGCCGCGCAGGGCGCCGGGGAGGCGGCCCCCGCACCCGCCGTCCGCCCGGCCGTCGCGGCGCCGGGCGCGACCCGGGGCAGCGTACGACCCTGACGCCGCGCGGGCGGTGCGATCTTGACGCCGCGCGGGCGCGGCGATAGCTGCTTGGCATGGCGCGCGCACCCCTTTTGCAACTTTCGGATATATCACTCGGATTCGGGGGCACGCCGCTTTTCGACGGGCTCGACCTCGTGGTGCATGAGGGCGACCGCGTCGCGTTGGTGGGGCGCAATGGCGCCGGCAAGTCGACACTGATGCGGGTCATGGCCGGGCTGACCGAACCCGATCGCGGACAGCGCAGCCGTGCGCCGGGGGTGCGCGTCGGCTACCTGGAACAGGACCCCGATTTCAGCGATTTCCAGACGCTGGGCGCGTTCGCGGCCGCCGATCTGGACCCGGCCGAAAGCTACCGTGCCGAGATCATGGCCGAAGGGCTGAAATTCGACCCGGCCCTCGCCGCCGAGAACGCATCCGGCGGCGAGCGGCGGCGCGCCGCGCTGGCGCGCCTGCTGGCCGACCCGCCCGAGCTGATGCTGCTCGACGAGCCGACAAACCACCTCGACATCGCGGCCATCGAATGGCTCGAGGACTGGCTGCGCGGCACCCGCAACGGGTTCGTGCTGATCTCGCACGACCGGCGCTTCCTGTCCGAACTGACGCGCGCGACGCTCTGGGTCGATCGGGGCATCGTCCGCCGGCGCGAGCGCGGCTTCGCCGATTTCGAGGCCTGGCGCGACAAGGTCTGGGAAGAGGAGGACGCGCAGCGCCACAAGCTGGACCGGCGCATCAAGGCCGAGGCCCGCTGGGCGGTGGAGGGCATCAGCGCCCGGCGCAAACGCAATCAGGGGCGCATGCGCGCGCTGCAGGCGCTGCGCGAACAGCGCCGCAGCATGATCCGCCGGCAGGGCACCGCGGAGATGGCGCTCGAGTCCGGAGGCCAATCGGGCAAGCTGGTCGTCGAGGCGCGCGGGCTGACCAAGCGGTTCGGCGACCGGACGATCCTGCGCGATTTCTCGCTCAAGGTGCTGCGCGGCGACCGGGTCGCGCTGGTCGGCCCGAACGGCGCGGGCAAGACCACCCTGCTGCGCCTGCTGACCGGAACGGAAACGCCCGACAGCGGCGCAGTGCGGCTGGGCACCAATCTGGAGATCGCCGAATTCGACCAGACCCGCGCGCGGCTCGATCACGACGCGACTCTGTGGCAGAACCTGACGGACGATCCGCAGATGCGCGTCTCGGGCCAGCACGATCAGGTGATGGTGCGCGGTCAGCCGCGCCATGTGGTCGGCTATCTCAAGGAATTCCTTTTCGACGAGGGTCAGGCCCGTGCCCCGGTGCGCGCCCTGTCGGGCGGCGAGCGCGCGCGGCTCCTGCTGGCGCGGATCATGGCGCGGCAATCCAATCTCCTGGTGCTCGACGAGCCGACGAACGACCTCGATGTCGAGACGCTGGATCTGTTGCAGGATCTGCTGGGCGCCTATGAGGGGACCGTGCTGCTGGTCAGTCATGACCGCGACTTCATCGACCGCGTCGCCACCACCACGGTGGCGATGGAGGGCGACGGACGCGCCACGGTCTATGCCGGCGGATACAGTGACTATGTCGCGCAGCGCGATGCAGGGCAGCGCGACGCCGGTCCGCGCGACGACAGCGGCGCCGGGCAGGGCGGGCGCGGGCGCGGCGGGACGCACAAGCCCGGACGCAGCCGCGCAGCGGCGGCCGCGGCGACCTCCCGGGGCGGGCCGGAGGGCGGCGGGCTGAGCTTTACCGAGCGTCACCGCCTCGATGCGCTGCCCGACGAGATCGAGCGGCTGGAAGCCGAAATCGCCCGCCTGGAAGAGCTTCTGGCCGATCCCGAACTGTTCCAGCGCGCGCCGGTGAAGTTCAACAAGGCCACCGAAGCGCTGGCGGTGCGGCAATCGGCGCTGCAGGCGGCCGAGGCCGAATGGATGCGCCTGGAAGAGAAGGCGCAAGGCTGACCGGCGCTGGCGCGCGCATCACATCTGCGCGGGTGCGAAACCGATGGATGCTGCGGTGCGTATCCCCTTGCAGCATCTCAATCGGAAGGGGTTTGCAATGCGGCGCAGACAGTTCCTCATCGCCGGCGCGGCTGCCAGCATGATTCCGGCACCGGCCGGGGCTTCGACACTTGCCTTCGACGACAGTTGGGAGGCGCTGACCTTCAGCGGCATCCCCGCCACGCGCTACGCGTTGCGCGGCGACTCGGTCGGCATCACGGCCGAGCAAAGCTCGTCGGTGATCTACCGGCCCGTGCCCGAAGCGTTGCGCGCGGCGCGGCAGGCAAGCTGGTGGTGGCGGGTCGCGGAGTCGGTGCCCCCGACCGATCTGTCGCAGCGCGGCGGCGAGGATCGCAACATCTCGGTCTATTTCGTGTTCCTCGACCAGCGCTCGGCGTCGCAACTGTCGCCGGACACGTCCCTGTCACGGCTGCTGCGCAACCGCGCGGCTCGGACGCTGCTTTTCGTGTGGGGCGGGCAGCGCGCACCAGGTACGCTGGTGCCCAGCCCCTACATGCGCGGGCGCGGGACCAGCGTCATCCTGCGCCCCGCCGAGCCCGGCGCCCATGACGAAACGGTCGATCTGGACGCGTATCACCGTCGCGCCTTCGATGGGCCCGCCGGGGTGCTTGTGGGGGTGGCGATTTCCTCCGACAGCGACGATACCGGCGTGACCGTCCGCGCCGAACTGGGCGACCTGCGGCTGCAGTGAAGGCGGCATGTGGCAAGGGGGCAACATACCCCCCTGATAATCGGCGAGAGCCCGCCTGTTCACGATATTTGGAGAGCACGATCTCTTGTCTGGAGCGCACTGCGCGCCACCTGTATCGCGGAAATGAACGCATATCCACCAACCAGGAGCAGGAGACACTCCATGAAGGGACTCATCGCATTTGGCCTCGCCGCTGCACTCGCCGCGCCGGCCCTTGCGGGGACACAGCAACCGGCGCCCGCCGAGCCGACGGTCCAGCAGCCCACCGTCGCGCCCGCGCCGACGATGCGCAATTTCACCGGCGGCTATGTCGGTGGTCAGGTCGGTTACGCCGACGCCAATGTGAACAATGCCCCCCTGAGCGGCAGCGATCCGTTCATCGGGGTTCATGCCGGCTATACGCAGGACATGGGCGGCTTCATCCTCGGCGGCGAGATCGAGTGGGATTACATGGATCTCGGCCTTGGCGCCGGCAACACGCTTGACGATGTTGCGCGCCTGAAACTGCGCGGCGGGGTCGCGGTCGGCCCGGACACCATGGTCTACGGCCTTGGCGGTGCTGCGCGCGCCTCGACCAGTGGCGGTGCCGGAAGCGACAATGGCTGGCTGGTCGGCGCGGGCGTCGAGCACATGGTGACCGACCAGTTCTCGGTCGGCAGCGAGCTGATGTATCACCGCTTCAGCAATTTCGGCAATATCGGCAACCGGGTCGAAGCCACGACGATCTCGCTGCGCGGTTCGTTCCGCTTCTGAGGCGCGAGGGCCCTTGACTCACTGGAAAGGGGCGGCGCGGGCCGCCCCTTTTCGCATTGCCGGCCCTTGCATGCGTGCGCCGCCGGTTTCGCGCGGGCCGCTCCGGGCCCGATCCGGGGCTTTCGCGTCAAGGCCCGCCCCGGGCAGACCTGCCCGTCAGCTCGGCCACGACATCGCGCACCATCATCACATCGTCGCGGGTGCAGCCGAACTGGCCCACCTGCACACGGATCACGAAACGGCCGTCATGGCGTGTCTGCGTCAGATAGATGCGCCCGTCGTCATTGATGCGCGCAAGCAGATCCGCCGTCGCCGCATCGCCCGCGCGCAGTGCGAAGGTGAACAGCGACAGCGCCGGCGGCGTGACGATCTCGATCTGCGGCAGTGCCTCTAGCGCGGTGCACAGCTCCTGCGCCCAGGCCACATGGCCGCGAATACGCGCGCGCAACCCCTCCAGCCCATAGGCACGCAGCACGAACCACAGCTTGAGCGCGCGGAAGCTGCGCCCCAGCGGCAGCGTCCATTCGTTGAAATCCGTGACCTCCCCGGCTCCCGGGGTGTGCAGGTAATCGGGGCGCAGCCCCAGCGTGCGTTGCTGCGCGGATGGGTCGGCCAGGAACTGCACGGCGCAGTCGAACTGCGCCCCAAGCCATTTATGCGGGTTGACGACGACACTGTCAGCGCCTTCAACGCCTGCCCATAAATCCCTGAATTCCGGGCAGATCATCGCCGACCCGGCCCAGGCGGCATCGACATGGGTGGGCACGCCCTCACGCCGCGCCACCTCGACCGATTCGGCCACGCGATCGAAGGCGCCGATGCCCGTGCCGCCGACGCACAGGATCACCCCGGCGGGGACATGCCCGGCCGCGCGGTCCTCGCGGATCGCCGCGGCAAGTGCCTGCGGGCACATCGCATGATCGCCGTCGGTGGCCACCTTCACCAGATTGTCCTGCCCCAACCCGGCGACCCGCGCCGCCTTGTCCACCGAGGAATGCGTCTGCGCCGACGCGTAGAGCCGCAGCACCGGCCCCGCCGCGAGCCCGCGCGTATTGCCCCGCCAGTCCAGCGCGCGTTCGCGCATTGTCAGAACCGCGGCCAGCGTCGCGGTCGTCGCGCTGTCATGAATGGTGCCCGAGAACCGGTCGCCCAGCCCCAGCGCGTCGCGCAGCCAGCCGGTGACGACCTGCTCCATCTCGGTCGCGGCGGGGGCGGTCTGCCACAGCATGCATTGCGCCGCGAGGCCGTTGGCGAGCTGTTCGGCCAGCATCGAGGCCGGGGCGGCGTTGGCGGGGAAATAGGCGAAGAAGCGCGGATGCTGCCAATGCGTCATCGCATCGGGCACCAACGCCTCGAAATCAGCGAAGATTTCGGCGACCGGTTCCGGCGCCTCGGGCGCCTGCGCCGGAAGCTGCGCGGCGGTTCGCCCCGGCTCCAGCGGCGCGCGCACCGGGCGGGTGCGCAGCGTCGCGTGATAGTCGCGGATCCAGTCGGCGGCATGGCGCGACCAGGTGCGCAGATCGTCATGGTCCATGCTGTCCCCCTGCCTGTCGGACGATGCGCGCAATCGGTCCGTATCAATCCCCCTCGAACGCGCAAAGCGCGTGCACCTGCAGGCCCATCTGCGTCAACAGCCGGCGCCCGCCCAGCGCGGGCAGCTCGACCACGAAGGCGCAGCCGGCGACCTCGCCGCCCAGCCGCTCGATCAGCCGCACCCCGGCCTCGGCGGTGCCGCCGGTGGCCAGCAGATCATCGACCAGAAGCACGCGCTGGCCGGCTGCGATGGCATCGTCATGGATTTCAAGGACCGCTTCGCCGTATTCCAGCGCGTAGCTCTGCGCTATGGTGGCGCCGGGCAGCTTGCCGGCCTTGCGCACGGGAATGAATCCAACGGCGAGCTGATGTGCGACGGCGCCGCCCAGAATGAACCCGCGCGCCTCCAGCCCGGCGACACAGTCGATCCCGGTTCCGGCAAACGGATGGACGAGCCGATCCACCGCCATGCGAAAGCCGCGCGCGTCGCCCAGCAGGGTCGTGACATCGCGAAACTGCACGCCCGGCTGCGGGAAATCCGGAATCGTTCGGATATAGTCGCGCAATTGCGGGGGGTTATCTGTAGACATCCTCGGGCGCCGGTACGAACTGCATGCGGATAACTGCCTGTGACAGCGATTCGATGCCGTACATAACCGCAAGAAAGCCGACGAAACAGAGCAGAAAATTGGCCATGAACTGCAAGAACCGTTTCCAGACCGGCATCGGCTCGTCGAAGAGGCGCAACTCGGGGCGCAACAGAAAGCGCGACAGGATATAGCCGAACAGCAGCGCCACCAGCGCATACGAGGCCAGCGTGAAGGCCAGCGTCTGCTCGACACGCGCGATGTAGCGGGCAAAGCCCACCACCACGGCCCAGCGGATGATGGTAAAGACCTCGTCGGTGACAACCTCGAAGTTGCGCCCCATCCGGTGCCGGGTTGGCGGGTCGCTCATCGCCTGCAGGATCCGGTTCATGGCGGCCTCCCAAGCCGGGCGCGGGGCCCGTGCGCCAACCTGACTGTGCCATGCGGGCAGGGCGCGACGCATCTCATCTCTTTTCAATATGGTGTGCGCAATGTTTCGGCCGCAACGGCATCGCCCGATGCGTTGCGGCGGATTGAACAATGGCGCGGGATTCGCGATGCTGCGGGCATCATGACGAACGGGCCGGGCAACCACACCGCAATGCTGCGCAGCGCGCTGAAGCGCGCGTTGATTCTGGCGCCGATCCTGCCGGCGCTGGGAGCCGATGCACGCGAGGCGCTGCTGCTTGGCGGCCCGGCGGTTGCGGCCGCGACCTGGCTGAGCCTGCGGCTGCTGCCGCCGCAGCGACCGCTGCGGGTGCTCAGGTTCCTGACGCTGCTGCCCGGTTTCCTGTGGCGTTCGCTTCTGGGGGGGGTGGATGTGGCGTGGCGCGCCTTTCACCCCCGCATGCCACTGAACCCGGGCTGGGCCTCCGTGCCCTCGCAATTGCCCGATGGCGGCAAGGTCGCGCTGGGGGCTGAGTTTTCGCTGATGCCCGGCACGCTGGTCGCGGGCACGCGCGAGGGCAAGCTGCTGGTGCATATGCTCGATGCGGATCAGCATCTGGAAGGCGCCGTACGGCTGGAGGAGGCGCGCATCGCGCGCATGCTGGGACGGGCCGATGCCGCGCCGGCAGCCCCGCGATCCAGCGAGTCGTCGCCCGGTACGGGCGTTGGCGGCAAACGGCCCGATACGGGCGCTGGCGGCAAACCGCCCGATGCGGGCGCGGGGTCAGCTTGATGGCGGCGTGGTTTACCGGGCTGGCAGCGCTCTTGCTGCTGACCATCGCGGCAGCGCTGTGGCGGATCTGGCGCGGCCCGACCTCGGCGGACCGGATGATGGCCGCGCAGCTCATCGGCTCGGGCGGGGTGGCGGTGACGCTGCTGCTCGCGGCGGCGGGGCAGCCCGAGGCGCGCAATGTCGGGCTGGTGCTGGCGCTGCTGGCGGCCTTCGCGGCGGTGGCCTTCATCAAGGCGGCGAGCCATCGCGGCGCGGGCGACCCGGAGGCCGAGGATGCACCCCATGCGGACGCGACCGACATCCGAGGGCAGCGGAATGATTGATGCCGTCAGCCTCGTTCTCAGCGCCGCCGGTCTGGTCTTCTTTCTGGCCGGCACCGTCGGGATCCTGCGCTTTCCCGACACCCACAGCCGGCTGCATGCGCTGACCAAGGCCGACAATCTCGGGCTGGGGCTGATTGCGCTGGCGGTGGCGGTGCAGGCCGAAAGCTGGGCCGCCGTGGCCAAGATCGTGCTGATCTGGGCGCTGGTCTTGCTGGCGGCAGGCACCAGCGCGCAGCTCGTCGCGCGCGTGGCGCTGCAGCAGGGCGGCGCGCCGGGAACCGGGCGCGACGGCGGCGCCGCGCCGGGGCAGCGGGGCCCGGCCGGATGATCGATACGGGGTTCGATGCCATTCTGGCCGCGATGATCCT
>CAZMBT010000076.1:0-9012 GCA_964564395.1 uncultured Alkalilacustris sp. | reverse complement strand
TGACGCCGAAGACGCCGCATTCCTCGTGCAGGGTGTCGTCGTCGAAGGGGTGGGCCGGCAGGTGACGCATCGCGCTGGTTCCTGATGCAGTGACAGTCCCGAGCGATGTAGCGCCTGCGCGCGCCGATGTCACCCGCGCGCGGCCCGAAGGTCAAGCCCCGTTGCAGTGCGCCACCAGCTCTTCGTAACGGTTGATGAGCCAGGCGGGGATCTGTTCGGGCATCGCCTCGTCGATACCGCCCTGCATCTGCTGTGCGATGCTGGCGGTGCGGCTGTCGTCGATTACCGCGATGCCGTCGCCGGGCAGCGCGTTGGCATAGACGAAATAGGCAATCGCGACCAGAACGATCCCGCGCAGCGCGCCGAACAGGAAACCCGCGCCCTGATCCAGGCCGCCCAGCGCCGAATTGCGCACCGCCGAGGAAAACGCCGGCGTGAACAGCGCCGCGACCACCAGTGCGATGGCGAAGACGATTGCGAATGCGCCGATCACGCTGAGTTCGCAGCTGTCGCGCAGGATATTGCCGATCATCGGGATCTCGTGCAGCCACGGGCTGGCATGAGGGGCGAGAAAGAACGCCGCCACCGCGGCCAGTACCCAGCCGGCAATGGCCAGCATCTCGCGCACGAAGCCGCGCGCATAGGCCAGAATCGCCGAAACGAAGATTATGACGGCGACGATGGCATCGACGATTGTGAAGGCTTCCATGCGCGTTTCTCCTATCCCGCGCCGAATATTTCACCCACGAACCGCGTGAGGTCGGGCATCTGGCGCACCGACATGCTGTCATCGGCGCCGAGCTTGCTGCGCATCGGTGCGATCGCATGTGTGAAACCAAGTTTACGGGCTTCTTTCAACCGGTTTTCGGTCTGACCGACCGGGCGCAGGGCGCCCGACAGGCTGATTTCTCCGAAAATCACGGTATCGGCGGGCAGCGCGGCATCCTCGCGCGCCGACAGCAGCGCCGCGGCGACCGCCAGATCCGCCGCCGGTTCGGAGACCCGCAGGCCGCCGGCCACGTTGAGAAACACATCCAGCCCGGCAAACGGGATGCCGCAGCGCGCCTCGAGCACGGCGAGAATGGTGGACAGCCGCGCCCCGTCCAGCCCCACCACCGTGCGCCGCGGCGTGCCCAGCGCGGATTGCGCGACCAGCGCCTGGATTTCGGTCAGCAGCGGCCGCGTGCCCTCGATCCCCGCGAACACCACCGATCCCGGCGCCGGTTCGCCGCGTTCGCCCAGAAACAGCGCCGACGGGTTGGCGACTTCCTTAAGCCCCGCATCGCTCATCTCGAACACCCCGATCTCGTCGGCGGGGCCGAAGCGGTTCTTGACACTGCGCAGGATGCGGAACTGATGGCCGCGCTCGCCCTCGAAATAGAGCACGCTGTCGACCATGTGTTCGACGACGCGCGGTCCGGCGATCTGGCCCTCCTTGGTCACATGCCCGACCAGAACGACGGAGCTGCCGCGCCGCTTGGCGAAGCTGACCAGCTCATGCGCGGCGGCGCGCACCTGCGCAACCGAGCCCGGCGCGCTGTCCACCGTGTCCGCCCACATCGTCTGCACCGAGTCGATCACCACCAGGTCGGGGCGCTCGGCGTCGAGCGTGGTCAGGATGTCGCGCAGCGCGGTCTCGTTGGCGAGGCGCACGGGCGCATCGGCCAGCCCGAGGCGCTGCGCGCGCATGCGCACCTGCGCGCCCGCTTCCTCGCCCGAGACATAGATGCAGGACAGCCCCGCCCGTGCAAATCGCGCCACCGCCTGCAAAAGCAGTGTGGACTTGCCGATGCCGGGGTCGCCCCCCACCAGCACCGCGGAGGCCGGGACCAGCCCGCCGCCCAGCACACGATCCAGCTCGGCCATCCCCGACAGGGTCCGTGGCGGCGGCGCCTCGTCCGCGGCAAGATCCGACAGATCGACCTTGCGCCCGCGCGCGGCCCCCACCGACCGCCCCGCCGGACCGGTCGCCAGCGGCGCCTCCTCGACGACGGAGTTCCACGCGCCGCAGGCATCGCAGCGTCCGGCCCATTTCTTGTGCGCGGCGCCGCAACTCGTGCAGGTGAAACTTGCGGGTCTGGCCATGGCGGCATCGTGCTCCGGCGTGGCAGGCGGCGGCGCAGCGCCGCCGATCCTGCGTCAATGCGTGGCGGTGTTGGAGAACAGGTTGATGACGGCGATGCCGCCGATGATCATCGCCATGCCGAGGATCGCCGGAAGGTCCAGCCGCTGATCGAACAGCAGATAGGCCAGAAAGGCGATGAAGCAGATCCCCAGCCCCGACCAGATGGCATAGACCACCCCGACCGGCATCACCCGCAATGTCAGCGACAGAAGGTAAAACGACAGCGCGTAGCTGAGCACGACCACGGTTGACGGTCCGGCGCGGGTGAATTGCTGGCTGGCTTGGAGCGCCGTTGTCCCGATCGTTTCGAACATGATCGCCACGGCGAGGTATAACCAGTGCATGCAGGACTCCAGAGAAAAACGGCGGGGGCCGTATCGCCCCCGCCGCGCGATGCTAGCAGGCCCTGCGGCGCGGGGCCAGCCGATCTGGCCCACGCTCGCGTGACCCCGGTTCAGCCGGTCAGCGCCTTGTTGAGGTTCTCATCCACCTTGTCGAGAAAGCCCTGCGTGGTCAGCCATTTCTGGTCGGGGCCGACCAGAAGTGCCAGATCCTTGGTCATGTGGCCCGATTCCACGGTCTCGACCACCACGCGTTCCAGCGTCTCGGCGAATTCACGCAGCTTGGCGTTGTCATCGAGCTTGGCGCGGTGCTTGAGGCCGCCGGTCCAGGCATAGATCGACGCGACCGAGTTGGTGGACGTGGATTTGCCCTCCTGATGCTGCCGGTAGTGGCGCGTCACGGTGCCATGCGCGGCTTCCGACTCGACGACCTTGCCGTCGGGGGTCATCAGCACCGACGTCATCAGCCCCAGCGAGCCGAAGCCCTGTGCCACCGTGTCCGACTGTACGTCGCCGTCATAGTTCTTGCACGCCCAGACATAGCCGCCGGACCATTTCATCGCCGAGGCCACCATGTCGTCGATCAGGCGATGTTCATAGGTGATGCCCTTTTGCGCGAACTTGTCGGCGAACTCGTTGTCGAACACCTCCTGGAACAGATCCTTGAAGCGCCCGTCATAGGCCTTCATGATCGTGTTCTTCGTGGACAGATAGACCGGCCAGCCCATGTCGAGACCGTAATTCATGCTCGCGCGCGCGAAGTCGCGGATCGAGTCGTCGAGATTGTACATCGCCATCGCCACACCCGAGGACGGCGCGTCGTAAACCTCGTGCTCGATCGTCTCGCCATCCTCGCCGACGAACTTGATCGACAGCTTGCCCTTTCCGGGAAAGCGGAAGTCGGTGGCGCGGTACTGGTCGCCGAAGGCGTGACGGCCGATGACGATGGGCTGCGTCCAGCCCGGTACCAGCCGGGGCACGTTGCGGCAGATGATGGGGGCGCGAAATACCACGCCGCCGAGGATGTTGCGGATCGTGCCGTTGGGCGAGCGCCACATCTTCTTGAGGCCGAATTCCTCGACGCGGGCTTCGTCGGGGGTGATGGTGGCGCATTTCACGCCGGCGCCGTACTGCTTGATGGCGTTGGCGGCGTCCACGGTGATCTGGTCATCGGTGCGGTCGCGCTCCTCGATGCCCAGGTCGTAGTATTTCAGGTCGATATCGAGATAGGGCAGAATGAGCTTCTGCTTGATGAAATCCCAGATGATGCGGGTCATCTCGTCGCCGTCGAGCTCGACGACAGGGTTATCCACCTTGATCTTGACCATGTGTCCCTCCGGTACAGGTGAGTCGCTGCCCGTCTCATAAAGGAAAAGACGCCGGCATCAAACGGGTATGCAATGGCATACGAAATCGGCGGCCATCCGCCTCCGCGCGGGTCAGAAGCGGGACGGGGCGTAGGGCGACGGGTCGATCTCGGGCGCTCGTCCGGCGACCATGTCGGCGATGATCCGCGCCGTTATCGGCGCCAGTGTCAGCCCCAGATGGCCATGCCCGAACGCCAGCAGCACATCATCCCCGCCGCGCGACGGCCCGATGATCGGAACGCTGTCAGGGACGGATGGGCGGAACCCGAGCCAGCTGCGCGACGGGGCGGCCAGCTCGGGCAGCAGGTTGCGCGCGGCTGTCTCGATCATCTGCAACCGGTGCGGCGAGGGCGGCGCCGACAGCCCGCCGAACTCGACCGTTCCGGCTGCGCGCAACCGCCCGGTCATCGGCGACAGCCCGAAACCGCGCGACATCACCATCGCCGGCCGCGTAAGCGGCGGCGTCGGCATGTCGAATTCGAGGTGGTAGCCGCGCTCGGTATCCAGCGCAATCCGGTCGCCGGCCGCACGCGCCAGCGGGCGCGACCACGCGCCGGCGGCGATCACCACGCGCCCGGCGCGCAGC
The DNA here is from genome assembly GCA_964564395.1 of uncultured Alkalilacustris sp. Lineage (GTDB taxonomy): Bacteria > Pseudomonadota > Alphaproteobacteria > Rhodobacterales > Rhodobacteraceae > Alkalilacustris. Next base: position 4,593 of record CAZMBT010000076.1, on the reverse strand, counting down.
CCGATCTCGCCGGTCTCGCCCTGGCCGGCGATTCGAAGGTCGCCGGGTGCGCGCCGGATCAGCCCGGTGGCCCGTGCCGGAATGCGGGCAACCCCCGCGGCCGCGACCGCGGCGCGCAGTTCGCGCATGAGTGCGCGCGGATCGGTTACCGACATCGTGTCGGGATAGAAGGCCGCGCCATGGGGCAGCCGGGGCAGGGCGGGTTCGAGCTGGCCCAGCTCGTCGGCGCTGATCAACTCGGCATTGACGCCAAGCGCGCGTTTGCGCGCCATCTGCTCCTCCGCGCCCCTGCGGCTGCCGGGGGTGTCGAACAGATACAGCAGGCCCTGCTGCCGCAACAGCGCCGCCGCACCGATCTCGTCGGCAAGCTCGCGCCAGGCCGGCGCGGATGGCGCCAGGATCGTGGCGAGGGCCGCCGCATTGCGCCGTGCTGCCGCCGGCATCGATTGGCGCAGGAATCGCAGCATCCAGGGGGCCAGCGCCGGCAGGGCCTGCAGGCGCAACGACACCGGCCCCTTGCGATCGACAAGCAACCGGGGCAGGTCCCGCAGCACCTCGGGTGTGCCGACCGGAAGCACCGCGTAGTCGGCGATGATGCCGGCATTTCCCTCCGAGGCGGGTTCATCCGCGGTCTGCGGGGCCATCAGCGAGACCTCATGCCCGGCCCGCGACAGGCGCAGCGCCACCGCCAGGCCCACGGCGCCGGCGCCGATCACCGCGATTTCGGTTTGCTGGTCGGGCATGACCGGTCCATGCAATATGCCTCGTCGTCGCATGCTTAGCCCTCTGGCAGGGTGCGCGCAAACCCTCGTTCGGCCCGGTTCGAAGGGGCGGGGGCTGGCGTCGGGCCGTGACGGGGGCTAGCTTGCGGGGAGCATGCAACCAAGGAGAACGTGATGCCTGAAACACCGCAGAAGAAGCCCTATGCCGTCGAGCTGGAGGCCGGCAAGAGCTATTTCTGGTGCGCCTGCGGGCAAAGCGCGCGCCAGCCCTTCTGCGACGGCTCGCACAAGGGCACCGGATACGAACCCGTCAAGCATGTCGCGCAAAAGGATGGTCGCGCCATGCTGTGCGGCTGCAAGCATACGGCCAACGCGCCAATGTGCGACGGCACGCATTCCGGCCTGTGACGGGCGCGCGTGCAAGCGACATCGTGACACTGCCGGGCGCGCCGCCGGTGCAGGTCATGCTCAGGCGATCCGCGCAGGCGCGGCGGCTGTCGCTGCGGGTGTCGCGGCTGGACGGGAAGGTGACGCTGACAGTGCCGAAAGCGGCTTCGCGGGGGCCCGCGCTGGCCTTCCTGCGCAGCCGGGAAGCCTGGATCCGCGATACGCTGGCCGCCATGCCCGAAAGCGTCGCGGTGCGCCCCGGCATCGCCCTGCCGGTCGAGGGGGTGCCGCTGAAGCTGACCGCGGCCGCTACGCTGCGGGTGCATCGCGATGGCGACCGGCTCATCGTGCCGCAACCGCGCCCCGCGGGACCGCAGGTTGCCGCATACCTGCGCGGTCAGGCGCGCGCGCGCCTGAGCGAGGCCTGCGCGCGCCACGCCGCGACGCTGGGCCTCGGGCATGGCCGTATCACCATTCGCGACACGCGCTCGCGCTGGGGCTCGTGCAGCGCTGCGGGGAATCTCAACTTCTCCTGGCGGCTGATCATGGCACCTCCCGAGATCCTGGATTACGTGGCCGCCCATGAAGTCGCGCATCTGGCCCGGATGGACCATTCGCCGGCCTTCTGGGCACATGTCGCCCGGCTGCGACCCGACCACGCGCAGCAGCGCGCCTGGTTGCGCCGGGAGGGGCATCTGCTGCATCGCTGGCGTTTCGGGGATTGACGCCCCGGCGCGGCCATGCTGACGCTCATCCATGTCGACACCGCTTCACAGACCGTCCGAACCGGCCGGGGCCGCACACGATCGGCTGTACCGGGTGTTGCGCACCCGCATCATGCATGGCGAGCTGCCTCCCGGCACGGCTCTGACTTTGCGCGGCCTGGGGCGCGAGTTCGGCGTGAGCATGACACCGGCGCGCGAAGCGGTGCGCAGGCTGGTTGCGGAGGGGGCGCTGAGCCTGTCGTCCTCCGGGCGCATGACGACGCCAGAGCTGAGCGGCGAGCGCATCGAGGAGCTGGCCGCGCTGCGCGCCCTGCTGGAGCCCGAACTGGGCGCCCGCGCCCTGGCGCGTGCGCACACCGCGCTGATCGACCGCATGCAGAGCATCAACACCCAGAATGCCGACGCGATCGCGGCACATGACGCGGTGGGCTATATCCGCACCAATCTGGAGTTTCACCGCACGCTCTACCTGCGCGCGCAGGCGCCCGCGATGCTGGCCATGGCGGAAACCGTCTGGCTGCAGCTTGGCCCGACGATGCGCGCGCTCTACAATCGCATGCGCCGGGGCACGGCATCGCCGCATCACCGGATGATCCTGGCGGCGCTGCGCGCCGGGGACGAACCTGCCCTGCGGCTGGCGCTGCGCACCGATGTCACGCAGGGGCTGCGGCATCTGCAGATATGACGCGCTCCGGCGTCAGGCGTGAAGCGCCCCGTCGCCGCAGGCCAGCGCCGCCTCGCGCACGGCTTCCGAATAGGTCGGATGCGCATGGCAGGTGCGCGCGATGTCCTCGGCGGCCGCGCCGAACTCCATCGCCACGCAGACCTCGTGGATCAGATCGCCGGCATAGGGGCCGATGATATGCGCGCCGAGAATGCGATCGGTCTGCTTGTCGGCGAGGATCTTGACGAAGCCGTCCGCGGCGAAATTGGCCTTGGCGCGGCCATTGCCCATCAGGCTGAACTTGCCGACCTTGTAGGCGCGCCCGGCCTCCTTGAGCTCCTCCTCGGTGGCGCCGACATCGGCGACCTCGGGATGGGTATAGATCACGCCCGGCACCTTGCCGTAATCGACATGCCCGGCCTGTCCGGCGATGATTTCGGCGGCGGCATAGCCGTCATCCTCGGCCTTGTGCGCCAGCATCGGCCCCTCGATGGCGTCGCCGATGGCGTAGATCCCCTTCACATTGGTCGCGAAATGGTCGTTCGTCGAAACCTGCCCGCGCTTGGTCAGCTCGACGCCCAGCGCGTCGAGGCCCAGCTCGGCGACATAGGGCTTGCGTCCGGTTGCCACCAGAACGACATCGGCGTCGAGCGTGTGTTCGCTGTCATCCTTGCGCAGCTTGTAGGTCAGCTTGGTCTTGGTCTTGAGCTTCTCGGCAGACTGTACGGCGGCGCCGAGGATGAAGTTCATTCCCTGCTTTTTCAGAATCTTCTGAAACGCCTTGGCAACCTCGCCGTCATTCGTCGGGATCAGGCGGTCCAGATACTCGACCACCGTGACCTCGCTGCCGAGCCGGGCGTAAACGGATCCCATCTCGAGCCCGATCACCCCGCCGCCGATCACGGCAAGCTTCTTGGGGATCTTGCCCAGTTCCAGAGCGCCCGTGGAGCTGACCACGGTCTTTTCGTCGATATCGACCCCGGGCAGGGTCGCGGATTCCGATCCGGTGGCAATGACGATGTGCTTCGCCTCATGGGTGTCCTTGCCGACCCGGACCTTGCCGGCCTCGGGGATCGTGCCCCAGCCCTTGAGCCAGTCGATCTTGTTCTTCTTGAACAGGAACTCGATGCCCTTGGTGTTCTGCGCGATGGTGTCGTCCTTGTAGGCGAGCATCGCCTTCCAGTCGACCTTGGGCTTGCCGCCCGTCAGCCCCATCTTCTCGAAATTGTGCTGCGACTCGTGAAGCATATGCGTCGCGTGCAGCAGCGCCTTCGAAGGAATGCAGCCTACATTCAGGCAGGTGCCGCCCAGCGTGTCGCGCCCTTCGACGCAGGCGACTTTCATGCCCAGCTGCGCGGCGCGGATGGCGCAGACATAGCCGCCGGGGCCGGAACCGATCACGATGAGGTCATAGCTTGCCATTCGAGCCTCCTCCAGGCGTTGTCGAGATAAGGGGCAGGGATGTCATACGCGCTTCGCCCCCGATTGCAAAGCGCGCCGGCGGCGGATGCGGGCGGCATGCCCTCACAGCAGCGCCCGCAGGATGAGTGCGAGGCTTGCCAGAAACCCCACGAACCAGAACACCGATCGCCACGGCACCCAGCCGAAGGCATAGGCCGGCACATACAGCACGCGCCCGGCCAGATACGCCCATGCCAGCGCCGCGGTGAACGGGGTGGAGATGCCGGCATGGGATACGAGCACCACCGCCAGGGTAAAAAGGACCAGCCCCTCGAAATGGTTGGTCAGCGCGCGCTGCAGCCGCGCCGCGACGCCGCTGAGCGCGCGCCCCTCGTCGCGGGCCCGCCGCGCGTAAGCGCTCCCGCCCTGCCGGTGGGCGGCCCCCGCCTCCCGCCCGTACGGCACGGCCTGCAGCAGACCCGCGAGGCCGAGCACGGTGAGTTCCGGTGTCAGCCCGTTCATAGCGCGAGGAAGTACAGGATACCGGTGGCGAAGAAGCCGATCAGCCAGCACAGCGTCCGCAACCCGGTGATACGAAAGGCATAGGCCGGCAGATAGACGACCCGCGCCGCGAGAAAGACCTGCGCGGCGCTCAGCGACGCGGCGGAGAAATTGTCGCGCACCGCCAGGATCA
>CAZMBT010000075.1:0-9041 GCA_964564395.1 uncultured Alkalilacustris sp. | reverse complement strand
GCGGCCGCCGAGATGCTCGAGATCGAGCGCTTTCTCGACCGCAAGCCGCGTGCGCTCTCGGGCGGGCAGCGCCAGCGCGTCGCGATGGGCCGCGCGCTGGTGCGCGAGCCCAAGGCCTTCCTGCTCGATGAGCCGCTGTCCAATCTGGATGCCAAGCTGCGCGTGCAAATGCGCGTCGAGATCAAGCAGCTTCAGAAACGCCTCGGCACCACGTCGCTTTATGTCACGCATGATCAGCTGGAGGCGATGACGCTGGGCGACCGACTCGTCGTGCTCAATCTCGGCGAGATCGAGCAGGTGGGCACGCCGATGGAGGTGTTCGACCGTCCCGCCAGCATGTTCGTGGCCGAGTTCATCGGCTCACCGGCGATGAACATGATCCCCGCCGCCTATCTGCGCGACGGCGGCAATTCGGATGCGTTGAACAAGCTGCCGGAGGGCACCGACACGATCGGGGTCCGCCCCGACGATCTGAAGCTGTCGGCACCGGATGCGCCGCATTTCGTGGTCGAGGCGATGCTGGACCTGTTCGAGCCGGCGGGGGCGGAAAGCCACCTTTACGTGCACCTGCTGGGGTCTGACCAGGCGGTCACGGCGCGCTTCGCGGGCAATCCCGGCGTGGAGGAGGGGTCGAAGGTCCGCTTTCACGTTCCCCTCGACGCCATTCATCCCTTCGACAGCTCGACCGGGCGGCGCACCGGCTGACCGGTCAGGGCCATTTCGCCAGCGGCGGCAGACTCATCAGTACTGCATCGGGGTCGTGGCCCGTCTCCAGCCCGAACTTGGTGCCACGGTCATAGACCAGGTTGTATTCGGCGTAGTGACCGCGATGCGTCAACTGGACATCGCGGTCCGCCGCGTCCCAGGGCGTGGGGTGGCGTCGCTCAGCCAGCGGGACGAAGGCGGGCAGAAAGGCGCGGCCGACATCGCGGGTCAGGGCGAAATCGGCCTCCCAGTCGCCGCTGTTGAGGTCGTCGAAAAAGATGCCGCCGACGCCGCGCGCGCGTTTGCGGTGCGGGATATAGAAGTAGCTGTCCGCCCATTCCTTGTAGCGCGGATAGACCTCGTCGCCGTGCGGGGCGCAGTGGGCTTCGAGGACAGTGTGGAAATGCGCCGTGTCGTCGGCGTATTCGATGCACGGGTTGAGGTCGGCACCGCCCCCGAACCACCAGGCGCCCGGCGTCCAGAACATGCGCGTATTCATATGGACCGCCGGCGCATGCGGATTCTGCATATGCGCAACCAGGCTGATGCCCGAAGCCCAGAACCGCGGATCCGCCTCGATGCCGGGGACGCCGCGCCCGGCCATGGCGGCTTGCGCCTTCTCGCCAAGGGTGCCGTGCACTTCGGAGACATTGACGCCGACCTTCTCGAATACCCGGCCATTGCGCATCACGCTCATCAGGCCGCCGCCGGCATCCTCACCATCCGCGCCGCTGCGCCGCGTTTGCCGGCGCTCGAACCGTCCCGGCTGTTGCGGGCCTTCCAGCCGGTCTTCCAGCGCCTCGAAGGCCGCGCAGATTTCGTCGCGCAGGCTGCGAAACCAGTCGGCGGCGCGCTGACGCTGCTCGGGCAGGGTGTCGGTCATGATGGGTGTTCTCCTCTCGGGTTCTGCGGCGGCCGGGCAGGTATCTGAATTCACCGTTTGGCAAGGGGTCTGCGACAGGGTATCTAGGGGCGCCTCGGTCTGCCTTGCAACAGTTGATGACATGTCGGTCCCGCGCCCCGCACTCCTGTTGACCTTCTGCGCCTTGCTTGTCGGGGCCTGCGCGACGCCGCGCGAACACTGCATCCGCACTGCCACGCAGGAGCAGCGCGTGATCGACAACCTGATCGCCGAGACCGAGGCGTCGATCGCGCGCGGCTACGCGATCGAGACCCGCATCGGGGTTCGACGCACGCTTGATTTCTGCCATGTGGCGGACAGCCCGTACGGCGCGCCGGCGCGCATGTGCATGCGCAACGAACCGGTCGAGCGCGCGGTGCCGGTGGCCATCGACCGGGCGGAACAACAGCGCAAGCTGGAAACCCTGCGCACCCGTCAGGCCGAGTTGAAGGACCGGACCGCGCAGGCCCTGCAGCGTTGCGACGCGTTGTATCCGGCGCGGTGACGCCCGTCAGTGCGCGGGCGCCGATACCGGGTCCAGCAGCGTGCGCCCGCCATCGATCGTCACGATCTGCCCGGTCATGAAGGCCGCGGCGTCCGAGGCAAGGAATTGAGCGGCCTCGGCGACCTCGTCGGCCGATCCGATCCGCGAAAGCGGCGTGTGATCCGTGATCTCGGCGCGATACTCGGTGTGTTCGCGGATACTGTCCTTCAGGCTCGCGCTCATCACGCTGCCGAAGGCGACCGAATTCACGCGGATACCGTGCTCGGCCAGCGCCACGGCGAGCGAGCGGGTCAACTGATCCAGCGCCGCCGAGCTGACGGAATACGCCAGAAGCTGCGGTTGCGTCCGCCGCGCCGCGATCGAAGAGAGATTGACGATGGAGCCGATGCTGCGCGATTTCTCCTCGGTGTCCTCGGCTTGCATGATCATGCGTTTCGCGACGGCCTGGCTGAGCCGGTAACTGGTCAGCAGATTCTGCTGCAGCATGGCCTCGATGGTATCATCGCTCGGGTCGAGCGGGTCGCACATCGCGCATTCGCGCGACGCATTGACCAGGATGTCAATCCGGTCGAAGGCGTCGATGGTGGTCGACAGCAGGTTCGCGATCGACAGCTTCTCGCGCAGGTCACCGCTGAAGAGGCGGATATTCTCCTCCTTGCGGGCGAGCTTGCCGACCTCCTTTTCCAGCCGGGCCTCGTCGATATCGGCGAACATCACATTGGCGCCCTTGTCGGCAAAATGCCGGGCGATGGCGAGGCCGACGCCATTGGCGGCGCCGGTCACGATGGCGGTCTTGCGTTCGATGGAGAATGTCATCGGCGGCTGCTCCGGGCTGGGTGTTTGCGGCCACGGGGCGGTGGCGTCGCGTCGCCGTGCCGTGTGCGCGGTCGTGCGGCCCGGTATACCCTGAACCCTGACGATGCAAGGCATTCGGTCACATCCTGAAACAGCGCGTCGAGGACGGCTGCGTAGGGCAGGTGCCGGTTGGCGACCATCCAGAGCACGCCGTCAGCAGCCAGATTGCGCGCCGCGCTGGCGATGAAGGCGCCGCCGAGTGCCGGATCTGCGGCGCGTGACCGGTGAAAGGGCGGGTTCATCACCACGGCGTCAAGCGACGCATCGGCTTTGAACCGTGTCGCGTCCGCCCAGTGAAAGCGCGCCCGGGGATCGGGGACGTTGTGGCGCGCGCAGTCCAGCGCGACGTAATCGGCCTCGACAAGGTCCAGCGAACTCACCCTTTCATCCTGCAGTATCCGCGCCCCCAGAAAGCCCCAGCCGGCCCCCAGATCCGCCACGCGCCCGGCCAGCCGGCCCCGGACCTCCTCGGCCAGAAGGCGCGAACCGGGGTCCGGCCCGTCGGCGGAAAAGACCCCCGGCATGGTGCGAAAGCCACCCGCCACCGTGGCGGGGCGCGCGGTCCAGCCATCCATCTCCGCGCTATGTGCGGCAAAGCGAAACAGCTTGCCATGCGCGCGTGCCACGGACAGATCGACATTCGCGGATGCTCGGCAGGCCCGCAGCATCGCGTCGACCCCGTCGGTTTTCTGGCCGTCGACGATGATATCGCCATCGCAATGGGCCACCGCCTCGGCGATCAGCGCCATTGCCAGCGCACGCGCGCGGGGCAGTCGCACGATGGCCGTCGCATAGCGCCCCTGCGGGGTATGCCCGACATCGAAACCCTGTTCGTGCAGGGCGTCGTGATCCGGGCGAAACCGCTGGATCAGGTGCAGGCGTTCGCGCGGCAGGTCGGAGAGGACGGCCTGGGCGCAGGGGTTGAAGACACCGATGCGCCCCGATCCTTCCAGCGAGATATCGCCATCTTGCAAGGCGCGGGACAGCCGGGCGGAAACCATGGTCGGACGCCTGCGCGCCCTACTCCTTTTCCATGGTGCACTGCAGCGGATGCTGATGCCGGCGGGCGAAATCCATGACTTGGGCGAGCTTGGTCTCGGCCACCTCGAAAGAAAACACGCCGACCACGGCAACACCTTTCTGGTGCACCGTCATCATCACCTCGAAGGCTTGCGCGTGGCTCATGCCGAAGAAGCGCTCCAGTACATGCACCACGAACTCCATCGGCGTGTAATCGTCGTTGAGAAGCAACACCTTGTAGAGCGGCGGGCGCTGCGTCTTGCTACGTGTCTTGGTGACGGCGACGCCGTCCGTGTCCGGATCGTCGTCGCGCCCCGCCATTGCGCTTGGCTCGTCTCGGATCACGTCGTTACCCCCGTTGGTCACCTGTCCTGCGGCCAATATAGCGGCTGCAGCGGGTGAGAAAAGAGGCCCCGAAAGGCTGCGCGCCCCGCGCATCGCGGCGGGGCGCAACCGTCGTGCAGGCGGCTGGCGGCGCCTAGTCGTCCTGGCTGTCGGCGGGACTCGCATTGAGCAGGCCGTAGCGTTCGGCGCCAAGCTTGTCGAAGAGGTCGAGCTGGGTTTCGAGGTAGTCGATATGGCCTTCCTCGTCGGCGATCAGCTCTTCGAAAAGGTTCTTGGACACGTAATCCCCGACCTTCTCGCAATGATCGCGGGCCTCCTGGTAGAGCGTACGGGCCTCGTGCTCGGCGGCGAGGTCGCAATCGAGCGTTTCCTTCAGGGTCTGGCCGATGCGCAACGGGTCGGGCTTTTGCAGATTCGGCAGCCCCTCGAGGAAGAGGATGCGCTCGACCAGCTTGTCGGCGTGATGCATCTCCTCAATGCTTTCGGCGCGCGACTTGGCGGCGATGCGGCCATAGCCCCAATCCTCCTGCATCCGGTAATGCAGCCAGTACTGATTGATCGCTGCCAGCTCGCTACTGAGCGCCTTGTTGAGATACTCGATGACCTTGCTGTCGCCCTTCATGTCTTGTTCCCTTTGCCGGAGCGCGGCGCAGTCCGCGCAAGTTCATGGGTACTTCGAACGTATCGCATGCCTGCATCTGGGCCAGAAACAGCGGCATGCAACCACCGCATTGTGCACGCTTTCCCAGTGCGTGCCAGACCTTGCCGGGGGTGACAAGCGTCGCGGCATCCGCGGCGCGCATCCAGTCGATGGCCGCCTCGATGTCATGGTCGGTTATGCCGGTGCAGGAACAGACGATCATCGCAGGAATCCGGGGTTCATTTGGTGAGGATCAGCTTGCCCGCGCGGGTGATACGCAGCGTGTAGACCTTGTCGTCCAGGACGATGTGCGCCTGACCGCGATCGGCCGTCAGGTTGTGCGCGTCATGCACCGGGGCTGGCAGGCGCTTGGGCGAGATGCGTGGCGATACTGTTGCATTCATGGCTTGCTCCGATCCCTGCGGGAAACCGCGCCGTCGAGCGTGACGCCGTGTGACCACCGATTCCAACGTGCCGAATGCATGTTTTCCTCCATCTGCCAGGCTTTGCAGGCTTTCCCTGAGGGATGGCCGGATTAACCTGACTGAAATACTTGGCCCTGTCAATTCTGATTGTTTTTGTCAGCAACTTCTCCCTTGTCCGTTCCCCGGCGCCGGCGTAGCACCGCTGCACGAGGGAGGGTGCCATGACGATCAGAGTCGCGATCAACGGTTTCGGGCGCATCGGGCGCACCGTCCTGCGGGCAGCGCTGACCCGCGCCGAGTGGCCCCGGGTCGAGATCGTTGCAATCAATGACATCGCCGACGCTGAAAGCTGCGCCTATCTGTTCGAATATGACAGCGTCTTCGGCGTCTATCCGGGCACCGTCGACCTGGAGCCCGGCGCGCTGCTGGTCGACGGGCGGCGCATCCGGCTGACGCATGAGGCCGATCTGTCGCAATGCACGTTATCGGATGTCGATCTGGTGATGGAGTGCACCGGAAAGGCCGACCACCGCGATGTCGCCGAGCGCGGCCTTGCCGCCGGGGCGCGCGCGGTGCTTATTTCCGGGCCGTCGCAAGCGGCGGAGTTCACACTGGTTCTGGGGGCCAATGAGTGCGGGCTGCGCCCCGATCAGCGCATCGTCTCGAACGCCTCCTGCACCACAAACGCGCTGGCGCCGGTGGCGCGGCTGATCGATGCGCATTGGGGGATCGAGACCGCGCATATGACGACGATCCACTGCTATACCGGCAGCCAGCCCACCATCGACGCGCCGCGCGGAAGTGCCGCCCGCTCGCGCGCGGCGGCCCTGTCGATGGTGCCGACGACCAGCTCGGCGCAACGGCTTACGGATCAGGTGCTTCCCGGACTCGCCGGTCGCATCCGCTGCGCTGCGGTGCGCGTTCCGACAGCGAGCGTATCTGCCATCGACATGAGCGTCGTGACGCGCGACGCGCCGCGCGCCGAGGTCGTCAACGAGGTCTTTCGAAGGGCCGGCGGGGTGATCGGCTGGACGGAACGACCGCTGGTGTCGTCGGATCTGCGCGCGCGCCCCGAAAGTGTGATCATGGCGCTGCCCGAAACCACGGTCACGGATGGCGGGCTCTTGCGGGTGTTCGGCTGGTACGACAATGAATGGGGGTTCTCCTGCCGGATGCTGGATGCGGCGGGGCGGGTCGGCCCGTGGGCCGGTCAGTCGTAGCCCGTCATTTCCAGATAGCCGCGGCCGGAGTGGCTGCCACTCACATGCACCGGCCCTTCCCAGTAGCTGACGGAGAGGTCCATCCAGCTTTGCGGGTTCAGCGCCTCGACCGTTATATCCAGATCGCGCTGCGGCAGCTCGAGTCGCCACGCGACCGGGGTGTCGCGGCCGGCGACATCCTCGGTGCGCGTCGGGGTCAGCCGCAGCGCGCCATGCGGCATGGGCTGGGCCGTGCCCTCCGGCGTGATCCAGGTGGCATAGGTAAAGGGGATAGGGCCGCGCAGTCCGAAGCCCATCATCCGCGCGCCGCTGTCGAAATGCAGCGAGAACCAGTCCCATCCTTCCTGATCGGCGTCGAGCGGCTGCGACGACCATTCGCGATCGAGCCAGGCGCGCCCCGTGACCGCGACCTCGCCTTCCGGCAACTTCAGCGTGCCCTCGGCCCGGTAATGCGGCTGCGAATAGTAATAGCTGGCCTGCCCGCGCTCGGACTTCACGGAGTAACCGTCATCGCCATGCTTCACCAGCGGCCCCTCGGCCTGAAGGGACAGGGTGTAGCCGAATTCCGGCCCAGTTGCGGTGACGTCGAGCGTGTCGAGATCCCCCGCACCGGCGGGGTTGCGCATCTGCCATTCGTCGATCCAGGCATGGAAGGGGTCCGCGCTGACCCCGGCCTGCCCGGTACCACCGCGGCCGAACCGTTCGGCGCTGAAATGCCGGTCGCGCTGCGTCAGCCCCGCATGGCCCATCCAGATCTGCGGGCTGGACCAGCTGTCCCGCTCGCCCGGGGCCAGCGCGGATCGAAACAGTGTCCATTGCACGCCGTAGTCTTCACCGTCCTCGCCGGTCAGGTTCGCGGTCAGATACCACCATTCGATGCGATAGTCGGGGTGCGGGCCATGATCGCGCGGGAACTCGAATGCGCGCCCGCGCTGCGGCATGGCGAACCCCTCCGCGTCGGTGCCCAGCCCCGCAAAGCCCTGCGCCAGCGCCGGCATGCCGAACGGCGCCGCGGCGAGAAGTGTCAGCATCACAAGCCAAGCCGACAGCCTATCGTTCATGGGCAAACACCTGAACCAGCCGCGCCGGCGCCATGCGCGCCAGGCGCCACGCGGGAATCGCCGCCGCGACGACGGCTGTCAACAGGGCCAGCAGCCCCAGGCGAAGCCAGTCGCCTGGGAAGTGATGCAGCGGCAGGCGCCAGCCGAAGGCCTCCACATTGATCACCGCCAGCAGCATCCAGGCCAGCAGCAGCCCCACCGGCACCGCTGCCAGTGCGGTAAAGGCCGCCAGCAGGACGGTGCGCGCCAGTTCGAGCCAGGCCAGCCGCCGGCGCGTCACCCCCATCGCCCAGACCGGCGCGAGCTGCGGCAGGCGCATCCCCGACAGCGTGATCATGCTGGTGAGAAGCGCGATGCCGGCCACGCCCAGTGTCAGCACGTTAAGGGCGGTGGTCACGGTGAAGGTGCGCTCGAATATGCGCAGCGAGGCCGCCTTGGCTTCGGCCTGATTGGTGACATTGGGGGGCGGCAGGCCGAACCGGTCCTGCAGCGCCGCCGCCAGGGCCTCGGGCCGGTCTGTGCGCACCGCGTGCTGACGGCGCGGGGCATCGGGATAGAGCCGGTCGAACAACCCATCGGCGATCATCACCTGTGGCTGCGGATTGCCGTAATCCGAATAGACCCCCGCCACCGGCAGGGTCGGGCCGCCGGGCAGCGCCAACTCGGCCCCGGGCCACAATGTCTCGGCGCGGGCGAGCTGTTCATTGACCAGAAGTGCCTCGCCGCGCGCCACGCGCGTCCACACATCCGCCTCGGCCCGCAACAGCGGCCAGTGGTCGCGATAGGTGGCGTGATCCGCGACACCGTAGATGCGCCCCGGCTGGCCGCGCAGCCGGGTTTCCACATGCCGGATCGGCAGCACCGCATCGGCGCGGTTGTCCAGAAAGGCGCGCAGTTGCGCGCCTTCCTGTTCGGTGCGCGCGCTGACATACAGCTCGGCGACCAGGCGCTGATCCAGCCAGCCGGTGAAGGTCGCGCGAAAGCTCGACACCATCGTGCCCACCCCGATATTTGCGGCAAGCGCCAGCAAGAGCGCCATGAGCGCGAGCGAAAGCCCCGGCAGTTGCTGCCGGGTATCGGCCCAGAACCATTGCGCGAGGATGCCCCGGCTCAGCCATTGGCCGAGGCGCAGCAGCCCGAACAGCACCACCGGCAGGGTCAGCGCCGCCGACAGCAACAACGCGCCGAGCATGGCAAACCCCACGATCAGCCCGCCGCCTGTGCGCGCCAGCACGGCCGCGATCAGCGCCAGCAGCACCGCCACGGTCAGCAGCAGCGCCAGCGCGCCCTCCGACATCATCGCCCAGGCGCGCGGCTGCGCCTGCGCCACGACCGACAGCCGCGCCGTGCGCCACAGATCGCGC
>CAZMBT010000074.1:0-9056 GCA_964564395.1 uncultured Alkalilacustris sp. | reverse complement strand
CTGCGCCTGCGTGGTCGAGAACAGGAAATAGGACTGGTCGCGCACCGGGTCGGCCGCCATGTGCAACTCGGCGCCGGCCGCGCCGGCCTTGCGCTGGATGTAATGCCCGGTGGCCATGCAATCCGCGTCAAGATCCTTCGCCGTCTCCAGCAGATCGCGGAATTTCACCCGCTCGTTGCAGCGGATGCAGGGCACCGGCGTCGCCCCGGCCAGATAGCTGTCGGCGAACTCGTCGATCACCGCGTCGCGAAAGGCGTTCTCGTAATCGAGCACGTAATGCGGAAAGCCGCGCGCTTCGGCCACGCGGCGCGCGTCGTGGATGTCGCGGCCCGCACAGCACGCGCCCTTCTTCGCCAGCGCTGCGCCGTGGTCATAAAGCTGCAGCGTGATCCCGACGACGTCATAGCCCTCGTCATGCAGCATGGCTGCAACGACGGAGCTGTCCACGCCGCCCGACATCGCGACCAGAACCCGTGTCTGCGCGGGGGGCTTGGCAAAGCCGAGCGAGTTGATCTGTTCCGTCCTGTCAAGCGCCATGGCGACCTCCGCGATCGTCGGGAATATAGAAAAATGCCCGCCACTCTCAACCCCGCGCGCAAGGCGGCCTTAACCCGTTGCGCCAAGCATGGCCATGGGGGAAAGGAACGGGTGTGTCATGTATCTCAAGCGTAGCGATGGCCCGCGTGCCGTCACCTTGCCTGATGGCAGCATCATGTCGCGGGCCGATCTGCCGCCTCCGAGCACGCAGCGTTGGGTGGCCAGCCGCAAGCTCGCGGTGGTGCAGGGGGTTTTCTGCGGGTTGATCACCCGCGACGAGGCCCTGCGCCGCTATGCGCTGTCATCGGAGGAATTCGATCAATGGTGCCGCGCCGTCGCGCGCTGGGGAAAGGCCGGGCTGAAGGTGACGGGGCGGTCCCACCGAAGGCAACTTTAGGTTGATCCGCGCGATGGTTGTGGCAGGGTAACCTCGGATTAACCAATCTCGATCAGCGTCAGGATGAGCGAAGCCAGCCAGCGGAGATCCCCGAATGCGTGTCCTGCTTGTAGAAGATGATCCGGCGACACAACGCAGCATCGAGATGATGCTCACCCATGCCAACCTGAACGTCTATTGCACCGACATGGGGGAGGAAGCCGTCGATCTCGCGAAGCTTTACGATTACGATCTCATCCTGCTCGATCTGAACCTGCCGGATATGGCCGGGCATGAAGCGCTGCGTCAGATCCGGCTGGCGCGGGTGCACACCCCGATCCTGATCCTGACCGGGGAGGGCGACACCGAAAGCAAGCTGCGCGGCTTCGGGTTCGGCGCAGATGACTATCTGACCAAGCCCTTCGACCGCGAGGAGCTGGTGGCCCGCATCCACGCCATCATCCGGCGCAGCCAGGGGCATGCGCAATCCGTCATTCAGACCGGGCGCATCTGCGTGAATCTCGACGCCAAGACCGTGGATGTCGGCGGCCGACCCGTCCATCTGACCGGCAAGGAATACCAGATGCTTGAGCTGCTGAGCCTGCGCAAGGGCACGACGCTGACCAAGGAGATGTTTCTCAATCATCTCTATGGCGGCATGGACGAGCCCGAGCTCAAGATCATCGATGTGTTCATCTGCAAGCTGCGAAAGAAGCTGTCGAAGGCCACCGATGGTGACAACTACATCGAGACGGTGTGGGGGCGCGGCTATGTGCTGCGTGATCCGACACCGCAAGCGCGCGGCGACAAGGTCGCGATGGACGCCTGAACGCGCGGCCGTGCCGCGCGCAGGCGGCTTGGTGCGGCCCGCAAAGCGTGATACGCTGAAGTGATAACAACCGGGCTCGAACCGGAGCGACGAGGCATGCAGGCAGGCTATTCGGGCGTTTTCGCCATTCCATGGACGCAGACCTTCACCGACGGGCTGCGCGCGGCGCCGCGGTCACTGGTGCGCACCGGCGCGAGTTGGAGCTGGACGGGCCGGGGGGCGACCCGGCTCGACGGGCCGCAGGACGTGCTGCGCCTCGATGCCGGCACAGCGGCGCCACGGGTGCCGGCCGGTGCGGTGCGCCGGATCCGACGGCTGATTTCCCCGGCGGATCCGGTCGGCGCGCCTGCCATCGCGCCCGCGGCCATCCTGGACGCCGCGCACATTCCCCGCGCGGCTGACGAAGTGGTGTTGACGGACGGACGCCGCGCCTATGTGGCCCGGCTCATCGCTGCGCCCGACGGCGCGGTGCGGGTGCTGACATTCGAGGGCGCGGTGCCACCCCCGGGGGTCGAGACCTGGGTGGCGCGTCTGGGGCTGGCGAATGCGGCGGATCCGGGCGAGGGCGCAGGCGATATCGGTTGCACACGCGATGGGCGGGACGCGTATGAAAGCGCGCCGGTGGCGGGCGCCGCGTCTGCCCGACACCCGGCACCCGAGGGCGCGCTGCCCGAGTGTGCGACCGCCAATGCCGTCGCCATCAGACACGCCGACGGACCCGGGCGCGCCATCGGCAGCCCCTTCGGGGTTATGCAGGGGACCCGGATCGCAACCCCCGACGGTGAGAGATCGGTTGAAGAGCTGGAAACCGGTGACCGCGTCCTGACTGCCGATGCCGGGCCGCAGGCCGTGCTGTGGATCGCGCGCTGGCACCTGTCGGGGGCGCGGATGTTCACCGATCCGGGGTTGCGCCCTGTAAGACTGCGCGCGCATGCTCTGGGGCCCGGCCGGCCGAGCCGCGACCTGCACGTCTCGCCGCGCCAGCAGCTGGTCCTGCGTGGCCCCGGCGCCGAAGCGTTGTTCAACACCAGCGAGGTGCTGGTTGCGGCCGAAGATCTGCGCGACGATCTGCGCGTCCTGCGCAGTGCCGGTGCGGGGCGGGTCAGCTGCCATGCGATCGGGCTCGCGCGGCCGCATCTGCTGTATGCGAATGGTGTGGATGTCGTGGCGCTGTATCCCGAGCATTCCACCTGCGAAGGGCTGCCCGCCGATCCACGCGCGGCGCTGCCCGAAGCGCTGCCCGAAGCGCCGGTGCCACCGGTGCGGCGTACGCTTTGCCCGGGCGAGGCGGCGATTTTGCGTCACGCCGCTCGGCTGGGGCATTGACACCGCGCCGGCAGCCGGTATACGCGCCCTCCAAGCTGCGAGCCTCGTGCGCGTAGCGTCCCTGGTGTTGGTGGCCCCCGCAAGGGGATGCCTGTCGCCCGCGGCCGGTGAGGGTCGGGGAAAGGACAACGCCCTTCACACATGAAGGAGATCAGACGGTGACCAAACGCACCTCTGCCAAGTACAAGATCGACCGCCGCATGGGCGAGAACATCTGGGGCCGGCCCAAGAGCCCGGTCAACCGCCGTGAATACGGCCCCGGACAGCATGGCCAGCGCCGCAAGCAGAAGCTTTCGGATTTCGGCACGCAGCTCAAGGCCAAGCAGAAGCTCAAGGGCTATTACGGCGACCTCACCGAAAAGCAGTTCCGCCGCATCTATGCCGAAGCCGAGCGCGTCAAGGGCGATACCGGCGAACAGCTCATCGGCTTGCTGGAACGCCGTCTCGATGCGGTGGTCTATCGCGCGAAATTCGTCCCCACGGTTTTCGCCGCGCGGCAATTCGTCAATCACGGCCATGTCGAGGTGAATGGCAAGCGGGTGAACATCCCCTCCTACCGCGTCAAGGAAGGCGATGTGATCTCGGTGCGCGAGAAGTCGCGCCAGCTTGCCGTCGTGCTCGAGGCCGTGGCGCTGGCCGAGCGTGATGTGCCGGATTACGTCGAGGCGGATCACTCCAAGATGACCGCGCGATTCGTGCGCACGCCGAGTCTGGGCGATGTGCCGTATCCGGTTCACATGGAACCGAATCTCGTCGTCGAATTCTACGCCAAGAACTGATCCGCCACCGGCGTCGATCGGAGGGGGCCGTGCCGCTGGCGCGGCCCTTCCTGTATGCGCGGCCGAAGGCCGGGTCACGCCCGCCGGCAGGATGGCAGTTGCGCAACGCCGGTCGATTTCTTGCACGGCACGCGTCGGATCGCGGCGCGCTGGCGCTGGTCACCCCCGGCCAAGCCCGCTAGAACCGACGCAACTGTGGGAGTTCGAAATGAGCGACGCAATCCGGCCGCGCCCCGGTGTGCAGCAGATTCCACCCTATGAGGGCGGCCAATCGCGCATTCCGGGGCTGCGCGATGTGGTCAAACTCTCGTCGAACGAGAATCCCTTCGGCCCCAGCGAACGCGCGCTCGAGGCGTTCCGCCGCGCCGGCCGGGACCTGCACCGTTACCCGTCCGCCGATCACGCCGAGCTGCGCGCGGCGCTGGCGCAGTCGCACGGGCTGGATGCCGAACGCGTGATCTGCGGCGTCGGCTCGGACGAGGTGATCACCTTCCTGTGCCAGGCCTATGCGGGCCCGGGTGACGAGGTCGTCTTCAGCGCGCACGGATTCCTGATGTACCGGATCTCGGCGCTGGTGGCCGGGGCGACGCCGGTCGAGGCGCCGGAAACCGAACGACGCGCAGATGTGGATGCGATCCTCGCCGCGTGTACCGAGCGTACCAGGCTTGTGTTTCTGGCGAATCCGAACAACCCGACCGGTACCATGCTGCCCGAGGCCGAAGTGCGGCGCCTCGCCGACGGGTTGCCGCCGCAGGCGCTGCTGGTGCTCGACGGTGCCTATGTCGAGTATGTCGAGGGGCATGACGGCGGCGCCGCCCTGATCGAGGCGCGCGAGAATGTCGTGATGACGCGCACGTTCTCGAAGATCTACGGCCTCGGCGGGCTGCGCGTCGGCTGGGGCTACGGGCCCGGTGCGGTGATCGAGGTGCTCAACCGTGTGCGCGGCCCGTTCAACCTGTCCACCGCGCAGCAGGAGACGGCGGTGGCCGCGCTGTCGGACCCCGACCATGTGCAGAAATGCCGCGCCGACAACGCGCGCATGCGCGCCTGGCTTGCGCAGGCGCTGACGGAGGTCGGCGTGCCCTCCGATCCGTCGCATGCCAATTTCATCCTTGCGCGGTTTGCCGATGCGCAGGAAGCCGATGCCTGCGATCTCCACCTCAAGGAACAGGGGTTGATCGTGCGCCGCGTCGGGGCCTACCAACTGCCCGAATGCCTGCGCATCACGGTGGGCGACGAACCGTCCTGTCGGCGCGTCGTGCATGCGGTGGCACAGTTCAAGGGCTTGCGCTGATGGCGATGATCTATCGGCGGGTCGCGCTGATCGGGCTGGGGCTGATCGCGTCATCGATGGCGCTGGCGATGCGCCGGGCCGGGCTGGCCGGTGAGATCCACGGGCATGCGCGCACGCAGCAGACGCGCGACACCGCGCTGGAGCTGGGGTTGGTCGATGCGGTGCACGATACGCCGGAAGCTGCCGTGGCGGGGGCGGATCTGGTGGTGCTGTGCGTCCCGATCGGTGCGATGGGCGAACTCGCGGCGCGGATCGCCCCGCATCTGGCGCCCGGCGCGACGATCAGCGATGTCGGATCGGTCAAGCAAGCCGTCATCGCCGCGGTGGCGCCGCATATGCCCAGGGGCGTGCATTTCATTCCGGCGCATCCGCTCGCGGGGACCGAGCATTCCGGGCCGCGCGCCGGGTTCGCCGAACTCTTCGAGAACCGCTGGTGCCTTCTGGTGCCCGAGGAGGGCACCGACGCCGAGCCGCTGCAGCGGCTGCGCCGGCTGTGGGAGGGGCTCGGCGCGCATGTCGACGAGATGGACCCCGCGCATCATGACCTCGTCCTTGCGGTGACCAGCCATGCGCCGCATCTCATCGCCTATACGATGGTGGGCGTGGCCGACGATCTGCGCCGCGTCACCGACAGCGAGATCATCAAGTATTCCGCCGCCGGATTTCGCGACTTCACCCGCATCGCGGCGTCGGATCCGACGATGTGGCGCGATGTGTTCCTGACCAATCGCGAGGCGACGCTGGAGATCCTCGGCCGATTCACCGAGGAGCTGTTCGCGCTGCAGCGGGCCATTCGCACCGGAGACGGGGATCTGCTGCACGCATACTTCACCCGCACCCGCGCGATCCGGCGCGGCATCATCGATGCCGGTCAGGATACCGATGCGCCGGATTTCGGCCGCGTCCAGCGCCGCGGCTGACCGCGTCAGCGCGGCAGCGGCGCGATCGGGATGCGCCCGATTCGCACATGCCCGTCCGCCAGCGTCAGCGGGACTTCCAGTGTCTGCTCGCCCTCGGTTCCGTCATCGAGGGTCTGCAGAGCGCGGCGCAGGAACTCCGCCCGCTCGTCGCCGAGCACTCCGAGCGCCGTCGCCATCTCCAGCATCTGCTGCCAGTTTCGCGCGCGCAGCGTGAAGCGTCCGGACAGCGCGCCATCATGCGCCGCCGTCATGTCGCCCTGCAGCCCCAGCTCCATCTCGCCCCAGCTCAGCTGCATCCGATGCAACTCAAGCTGGCCCGCCCAGCCCCGGACAGGTGCGCCGGCCGCGGCGTCGCGCGGCGCGGTGTGAAGGGCGGCGTCGACATGCAGCTGTTCGATGCTGCGCGGCGGGTTCTCGGGCAGCATGGTCACGAGCTGCGGCAGCTCGAGCGCTGTCGCGTCGAGCGCGACGTTCCAGCTTTGCGGATCCGACGCAAGCTGATCCAGCGCGAGGTCGAGCGTTCCCAGCCGCGATGTCAGCCCCGCGGCCTCGACTTCGAGCGCGCGCACCGTCAGCGCGCCATGCCCGGGCGCGAAACCCGCCAGCGGCTGCAACGTCATCGCCGCGCGCAACGCTTCGCTGCGCAGCGCGACATCCCATCCGGCGACGCGCAGCTGCTGTTGATCCGGCCATGTCACGACGACATGATGCGGCCGATGGGCGGCGGCGGCGATGTCGAGGCGCGGCGCCTGCCAGGCAACCGGTGCTGTGCTGTCCTCGATAAATGGCTGCATCACCGCGATGCCGAAGCGGTGTGGAAAGCCGTGCGCGCGCACCCCGTCATGGGTGGCGACAAGCCCGGCTGCGCGCTGGTGATCGAACCAGCTGCGCACGGCGTAGGCGCCGAACTGGGTCAGCGCGATCCAGATGGCGGCCCAGACCACACCGCATGATGCCAGGATCCAGATCGCCTTGCGCATTTCCACCCCTTCCAATACCGGCCACGATGCGGTTAACAGCGCCTTCAGCCCCTGCTGTGTAGTTTTCCCGAACCGCAAAGGCCAGTCACATGCGCAAGGATCCGCTCTGGGTTTTCGGCTATGGCTCGTTGATCTGGAATCCCGGTTTCGCTTACGGCGAGAGCCGGATCGCAACCTTGCCGGGGTTCCGGCGCGCCTTCTGCATGCGCTCCATCCATCATCGCGGCACGGTGGAACGGCCGGGGCTGGTGCTGGCTCTCGACCGGGCGGAGGGGGCGCAATGCCACGGCGTCGCCTTCGCCGTACCCGCGCAGGCGGCCGAGGAAACGCTGGAATATCTACGCGCGCGTGAGCTGATCTCGGCCGCCTATCTCGAGACCACCCAGACCCTGCGCCTGCAGACGGGCGAGGCGGTCGAGGCGGTCGCCTATGTGATCGACCGCGATCATCCACAATATTGCGGCGCGCTGGCGCTCGAGGAGCAGGCCGCCATCATCGCGCGCGCCGCGGGCGGGATGGGCACCAATCGCGACTATCTGTTCAATACCGCGCAGCATCTCGGCGAGCTGGAAATCGGCGATGCCGACCTCGACTGGCTGGCACGGCGGGTGCGCGGGTTGCCGGCCGATTGAGCGGTGCGGACGCGTTGCGGTTGGCAGCGTGCCGGGCACTGTATATTGTCCGCACGGCGCAGAAGGGGTAGGACATCCCCATGAAAAGACCCACCCTCGAGGCCGAGCCGTATTTTTCCCGCCCGTTGCGTCAGCTGACGCTGATGGTGGTCGTGCTGGTGCTGGTGGCGGCGGGCACCTATGTCGCCTATCCGCGGGTGTCGGGGGTGTTTCTGGCCAATATCTGGCTCAACGGGTTCATCTTTCTGGTGTTCCTGATCGGCATTGCCAGTTGCTTTCTGCAGGTGTTCCAACTGTCCTCGTCGATCCGCTGGATCGAGGGCTTCGCCGCCGATACGCCGGGCCACAACCTGACGATTCCGCCGCGCCTGCTGGCGCCGCTGGCTGCGCTGTTGCGCGAGCGCGGGGCGCGCAGCATGATCAGCGCGACCTCGGCGCGCTCGATGCTGGACTCGGTCGCGACGCGGATCGACGAAGACCGCGACATCACCCGCTATATCGTCAATCTGCTGATCTTCCTCGGACTGTTGGGGACCTTCTACGGGCTTGCGATCACCGTTCCCGCCGTGGTGGAGACGATACGCTCGCTCGCGCCTGCGGATGACGAGGGCAGCATCGCGGTCTTCGACCGGTTGATGACCGGCCTCGAGGAACAGCTGGGCGGCATGGGCACGGCGTTTTCGTCTTCGCTGCTGGGCCTGGCCGGATCGCTGGTCGTGGGCTTGCTGGAACTGTTCGCCGGGCAAAGCCAGAACCGTTTCTACCGTGAACTGGAGGAATGGCTGTCCTCGATCACGCGGCTGGGAATCGCGGCGGGCGACGGCGACGGCGCCGGCGTGTCCGGCGAACAGGCGGCGCTGGTGGATCTGCTGGACCACATGGCCGAGCGTGTCGAACAGATGCAGTCCATGCAGGCGCAATCGGAGGCGCGGCTGAACGCGCTGACCGACGCGATGGAGCGGCTGGGCCAGCGGCTGGAGGCGGACGCCGAGGCCGACGGCGCGCTGGCGCGGATCGCCGACGGTCAGGAACGGGTCATCGCCGCGCTGGAACGCCACGGCGAAGAGAGCAGCGCGCATTCCGAGGCCGAAGCGCGGATGCGCCTGCGCTCGATCGACGTGCAGCTTCTGCGCATCCTCGAAGAGCTTTCGGCCGGCCGTCAGGAAAGCATCACAGACCTGCGCAGCGACCTCGCCAACCTGACACGCGCGGTGCGGCAGTTGTCGCGCGCCGCCGCCGGCCCGTCCGCGGGGCGCGGCGGGGAAGGCTAGGCGATGGCGCTCTCGCGGCGGACAGGGCAGCGCTTTACCGGCTCCATCTGGCCCGGTTTCGTCGATGCGATGACCGCGCTCCTGCTGGTGCTGATGTTCGTGCTGTCGATCT
>CAZMBT010000073.1:0-9231 GCA_964564395.1 uncultured Alkalilacustris sp. | reverse complement strand
CGCCTATCACCGCGACGACGCCCCCATCATGTCGGATGCCGAATACGACGCGCTCCGGCAACGCAACGCGGATATCGAGGCGCGGTTTCCGCAGCTCAAGCGTGATGACAGCCCGTCGGGGCGCGTCGGCGCGGAACCGGCGGCGGCCTTCGCCAAGCTGCGCCATGAAGTGCCGATGCTCAGCCTCGCCAACGCCTTCAACGCCGAGGATCTGCAGGATTTCGTCGCCGGTATCCGGCGCTATCTGGGCATGGCGGCGGACAGCGCGCTCACCTTCACCGCCGAGCCCAAGATCGACGGCGTCTCGCTCGCGCTGCGCTTTGAGGACGGGCAACTGGTGCAGGCCGCCACACGCGGCGACGGCGAAACCGGCGAGAATGTCACCGCCAATGCGCGCACCATCGCGGATATCCCGCAGCGGCTGACAGGGGCGCCCGATGTTCTGGAGGTGCGCGGCGAAGTCTATATGGCCCATGACGATTTTGCCGCGCTGAACGAACGCCAGGCCGCGCGCGGGGGCAAGACCTTCGCCAACCCGCGCAATGCCGCGGCCGGATCGCTGCGTCAGCTCGATGCGGCGAATACCGCGTCGCGTCCGCTGCGGTTCTTTGCCTATGGCTGGGGCGTGGTGTCGGAGCCGCTGGCGGCCACCCAATCCGGCGCGCTGGATCGGTTGCAGGCGCTCGGTTTCGTCCGCAACCCTCTGACCCGTCTGTGCGAGGGCGCGGGCGAATTGCTCGCGGCGTTCGAGGATATCGAGCAGCGCCGCGCCACGCTGGGTTATGACATCGATGGTGTGGTCTGCAAGGTGGACGATCTGGCCCTGCAGGCGCGGCTGGGGTTTCGCTCGACGACGCCGCGCTGGGCGATCGCGCTGAAGTTTCCCGCCGAGCTGGCCTGGACCCGGCTCGAGGCGATCGACATTCAGGTCGGGCGCACCGGCGCGCTCAGCCCGGTGGCGCGGCTGGCCCCCGTCACCGTGGGCGGGGTCGTGGTGTCCAACGCCACGCTGCACAATGAGGATTACATCGCCGGGCGCGATTCGGCCGGCAATTCGATCCGCGACGGCAAGGATATCCGTGTCGGCGACTGGGTGCAGGTCTATCGCGCGGGCGATGTCATCCCCAAGATCCGCGATGTCGATCTGGCGCAGCGCCCCGATGAGGCGCAGCCCTACCGCTTCCCCGACACATGCCCCGAATGCGGCTCGGAGGCGATCCGCGAGGAGGGCGACGCGGCGCGCCGTTGCACCGGGGGGCTGGCCTGTCCGGCGCAGGCGGTCGAGAAGCTCAAGCACTTCGTCTCGCGCGGGGCGTTCGATATCGAGGGGCTGGGCGCGAAGCAGGTCGAGGCGCTCTACCGCGATGGCTGGATCACCGAACCTGCCGATATTTTCACATTGGAGGAACGCTACGGCCCCGGACAGCAGCGCCAGTTGCGCAATCGCGAGGGCTGGGGCGAGAAATCGGCGCAGAACCTGTTTCGCGCCATCGAGGCGCGGCGGCGCATCCCGCTGGATCGGCTGATCTTTGCGCTGGGCATCCGCCATGTGGGCGAGTCCGCCGCCGACCTTCTGGCCCGGCATTTCGGCAGCTGGGAGAGCTTTGCCGCCGCGATGGACAGCGCCGAGATCGGCACCGGCGACTCCTGGGACAGCCTCATGGCCATCGACGGGGTCGGCACGGTGATGGCGACCTCGCTGATCACCAGCTTTCATCAGCCGCGCGAACGCGCCTCGATCGACCGGCTGACGGCGCATCTGCAGATCGAGGAGGCCGCGCCGCGCGCCACCGCCGACAGCGCCATCGCGGGCAAGACCGTCGTGTTCACCGGGACGCTGGAGCGCATGACCCGCGCGGAAGCAAAATCGCGCGCCGAGACGCTGGGCGCGCGGGTGTCGGGGTCGGTGTCGGCAAAGACCGATCTTCTGGTGGCCGGGGCGGGCGCGGGATCCAAGGCCAGGAAGGCGGCCGAGCTGGGCGTCGAGGTCATCGACGAAGAGGCGTGGCTGACGCTGGCCGGGGCGGACTGAGCCGATGGGCGGGCGCCCCGAGATCCTGTTTCCGTTGTTCGCGGCGCTCGAGGGCCTGCCCGGTATCGGGGCGAAGACGGCGCAGATCCTCAAGGGGCTCGATGTCGAGACACCGCGCGATCTGCTCTTCACATTGCCGCATACGGGGATCGATCGGCGCCGTCGCGGCAGCATCCGCGAGGTCGCCTATCCCGCCACCGTCACCGTCGAGGTCGTCGTGGGGGCGCACCATCCGCCACGCGCCAAGGGCCGCCCCTATCGGGTGGAGGTGCGCGACGCGGCGGCGGATTTCACGCTCGTCTTCTTTCATCCGCGCACGGCCTGGATACAGCAGCAGCTGCCCACCGGGCAGCGGCGCGTGGTCTCGGGGCGGGTCGAGCTGTTCGACGGAATGGCGCAGATGGTGCATCCTGATCACATCCTGCTTCCGGATCAGGCCGACAGCCTGCCCGCCTTCGAGCCGGTCTATCCCCTGACGGCCGGGCTGACGCAACGGACCATGGCGCGGGCGGCGCAGGCGGCGCTCGACCGGGCGCCGAAGTCGTTGCCCGAATGGATCGATCCCGCGCTCATGGCGCGTGAGGGCTGGCCGGGCTGGCGCGCTGCGATCGAGGCCGGGCATGCGCCGGCCGATGCCGCCGCGCTGGCCGCCGAGCATCCCGCCCGCGCGCGTCTGGCCTATGACGAATTGCTCGCGCATCAGCTGGCCATGGGGGTTGCGCGCGCCGCGCAGCGCCGGCGGCCGGGGGTGGCCTCGGCGGGGACCGGCGTGTTGCGGCGGCAGGTGCTCGACCGGCTGTCCTTTGTTCCCACCGGCGCGCAGACCCGGTGCATCGCCGAGATCGCCGCCGACATGGCCGCCCCCCACCGCATGAGCCGGCTGCTGCAGGGCGATGTCGGCGCGGGCAAGACGCTGGTGGCGTTCATGGCGTTGCTGGTGGCGGTCGAATCGGGCGGGCAGGGGGTGATGATGGCGCCGACCGAGATCCTGGCACGTCAGCATCTCGACAGTCTGAGGCCCATGGCAGAGGCCGCCGAAATTCGGCTGGAGCTGTTGACCGGGCGTGACAAGGGGCGCGAGCGTGCGCAGAAGCTGGCCGCGCTGGCGTCGGGGGAGATCGACATCCTGGTGGGCACGCATTCGGTGTTTCAGCGCGATGTCGATTTCGCCGATCTGCGGCTGGCGGTGATCGACGAGCAGCACCGCTTTGGCGTGGCGCAGCGCATGGAGCTGGGCGCCAAGGGTCGGGCCGTAGATGTTCTGGTGATGACGGCGACGCCGATCCCGCGCAGCCTGGCACTGGCGCAATATGGCGATATGGATGTCTCGCGCCTTGACGAAAAGCCGCCGGGGCGCAGCCCGGTCAAGACCGCGCTCGTCTCCAGCGGCCGCATGGATGAGGTGGTGGCCCATCTGCGCGATGCGGTGGCGCAGGGGCGGCAGGCCTACTGGGTCTGTCCGCTGGTGGAAGAAAGCGAGCAGCTCGACCTGACCGCCGCGGAATCGCGTTTTCGCCATCTGCGGGCGGCGCTGGGTGAGGATGCGGTGGGATTGGTGCACGGGCAGATGCCGGCGGCGCAGAAGGACGCGGCGATGGCGCGTTTCGCCGCGGGCGAAACCGGCGTTCTGGTGGCGACCACGGTGATCGAGGTTGGCGTGAACGTGCCCAACGCCACCATCATGGTGATCGAGCGTGCGGAAATCTTCGGGCTGGCGCAGCTTCACCAACTGCGCGGACGTGTGGGACGCGGCAGCGAGGCGTCAACCTGCCTGCTGATGTATGCGCCCCCCCTGAACGAAGGCGCGCGACGGCGGCTGACGATCTTGCGCGACACCGAGGATGGCTTCGTGATCGCCGAGGAGGATCTGGCGATGCGCGGCGCCGGCGATCTGATGGGCACGGCGCAGTCGGGCCTGCCGCGATTTCGGATTGCCGACCTGGAACGTCAGACGACCCTGATGGCGCTGGCGCAAAGCGATGCGCGTGCGTTGCTGGCTGTCGACCCGGCGCTGCAGAGCGCGCGCGGCGCGGCGGCGCGCGTCTTGCTGTGGTTGATGGAACGGGACAAGGCCATCCGTCTGTTGCGGGTTGGGTGACTTTTTGTTCTCTTTTAGTTCTTGACTGAGGTGCGAGAAAATGAGAACAAAGGGACAACACAGCAATCGGGTGTCTCATGCTTCACGATCTGAAAGCCGTCCTGAACCGCTGCGCTCCCAGCCTGGCGCGGGATGCCGCCGGCGCGCTGTCGCTGATGATCCTGCTCTATGCCGGGCTGCATCTGCCGCTTCTGTTCTGACCCCCTCGCGGCCTGTCGCGGGCAGCCCGCACCCGCCGCGGGCCCTGTGGTTCTGCCTCCCGCAGGGTCTGCATTGCCTCGCATCCGCACCTCGCCGCCGCGCCCGATTATCGGTGCGGCGGCCTTTTCATGCGCGGTTGGGCCGGCACGCCGGGATCACTGGGCGTTGGCGATGCGCGCTTCGTCGATCGCCGCGAGCGTGGCATCGAGCGCGAGCATGATCGAGGCATGACGGTTCTTGTAATCCCGTGCGGGCATCAGAACCTTCAGATCCGCGAAGGGCGGTGACGGGGCGGTGCCGCCCTGTTTGAGCATGGCTTCGAGTTCGTCGCGTGCGCGTGCGATTTCTTCGCGCCGACGCCCGATCACATTGGCCCCGACCACCGACGCGGCCGCCTGCCCGAGGGCGCAGGCTTTCACCTCCTGGCCGAAATCCTCGATCACGCCGTCGCGCAGATCCAGATCGACGGTGACGGTCGATCCGCAAAGCGGCGAGCGCTTGCGGACGGTCGCCTGCGGCGCTTCCAGCCGCCGCGTGCGCGGAATCTCGGCGGCGAGCTCCAGGATCTGCCCGGAATAAAGCTTGATCATGTCGGTTTCGGCGCTCACCGCTTTCCCTCCCCGCTGACGGTCAATAAGTAGGCGGAACGCGCGGATTTGCAAAGGATGCAGCAATGCAATTTGATCCCGAGACGCTGTGTTACGATGCGGATGGCCTGATCCCGGCGATCGCGCAGGATCATGTCAGCGGCGAAGTGCTGATGATGGCATGGATGAATGCCGAGGCTGTGGCGCGGACATTAAAGACCGGGCGGGTCACCTACTGGTCGCGTTCGCGCCAGGCACTGTGGATCAAGGGCGAAAGCAGCGGCCATGTGCAGAAGCTGATCGAGATGCGCCTCGACTGCGACCGCGACTGTCTGCTGGTGCTTGTCGATCAGATCGGGCCGGCCTGCCACACCAATCGGCGCAGCTGCTTTTACCGTGCCGTACGGGCGGAGGCCGAGGTCGAACTCATGCAGCCGATGGTGCCAGACCGGTGAGACGCCGGATCTCTGCCGGCGTGGCGCCCGAGGCACGATAGGCGCGCAGGGCGCGGTCGGCGTCGCGCTTGGCCAGCCGTCGCCCCTGCGCGTCGCGGATCAGCCGATGATGGTGATAGACCGGCCTTGCCAGCCCCAGAAGCGCCTGCAGCAGAACGTGAAGCGCGGTCGCATCGAACAGATCCTGCCCGCGCACGACCTCGGTGATTCCCTGCGCGGCGTCATCGACCACCACGGCAAGGTGATAGGATGTCCCGATGTCGCGCCGGGCGAGCACGATATCGCCATGCTGATGCAGCAGCTCATCGGCGCCGATGACATGCCATCCCGGCTGCTCCGGCCCCGTTTCCGCGAATCCCAGCGGCTGCGACGTGCCGAGGCGGCTCAGCGCCGCCGCCATGTCGAGGCGGATCGCATCCGAAGGGCCCGCGCTGTACATGCTGCGGCCGCGGCAGGTACCGGGATAGAGAGCGGGATAATCCGCGCTATCGGATTTTTCCTGCGGTGCGGATAACGCGGCGCGGATCTCGCGGCGGGTGCAGGCGCAGGGAAAGCACAGACCCATCCGGACAAGCCGGTCCAGCGCCGCGCGATAGGCCGGCATGCGCTCGGACTGCCGCATCACCGGCAGGGGCCAGCGGAGGCCCAGCCAGGCCAGATCATCCAGAATCGCGGCCTCGAAGGCCGGTTTGCAGCGTGAGGTGTCGATGTCCTCGATGCGCAGCAGCAGATCGCCGCCATGCATCTGCGCGCGCTCCTGCGCTGTCAGCGCGGAAAAGGCGTGCCCCAGATGCAGATGTCCCGTCGGGGACGGGGCAAAGCGGGTTCTATAACGCGCGGGCGGTGACATCTTCGGATTGGCCGGTTTCGGATTGGCCGGCGAGCCAGCCCTTCAGGGCTTCCTTGGCTCGATCCGTATACGCCTTGTAGCGATCCTGCCGGCCGCGCCGGCCGCCACGGGCCGAAACCGGCGGGAACAGGCCGAAATTGACATTCATGGGCTGGAAGCTGCGCGCATCCGCACCACCGGTTATATGGTGGATCAGAGCGCCCATCGCCGTTTCGCGTGGCGGCGGTGGGAGGGTGACGCCGCGCATTTGCGCAGCCGCAAGCCGACCCGCGATCAGCCCCATCGCGGCGCTTTCGACATAGCCCTCGACCCCGGTGATCTGGCCGGCAAAGCGGATATTGGGCTGGGCGCGCAGTCGCAGACGGTCGTCCAGCAAGGTGGGGGAGTTCACGAAGGTGTTGCGGTGGATGCCGCCCAGTCGCGCGAATCGCGCGTTTTCGAGCCCCGGTATGCTTCGGAAGACATCTGCTTGGGCGCCGTACTTCATCTTGGTCTGAAACCCGACCATGTTGTAGAGCGTGCCCAGCGCGTTGTCGCGGCGCAGCTGCAGAACGGCGTGCGGCTTGACCTCGGGTTGGTGTGGGTTCGTCAGTCCGACGGGTTTCATCGGCCCGTGGCGCAACGTCTCGCGCCCGCGCTCGGCCATGACCTCGATGGGCAGGCAGCCGTCGAAATACTGCGCCGTTTCGCCGGGCTTGAAGGCTGTCTTGTCGGCGGCGAGCAGCGCGTCGATGAAGGCCTCGTACTGGTCGCGGTCCAGCGGGCAGTTCAGATAGGCGGTGCGCTGTTCCTCGGTCTCGCCCTTGTCATAGCGTGACTGGAACCATGCCTTCGACAGATCGATGCTGTCGAAATGCACGATCGGCGCGATGGCGTCGAAGAAGGCGAGGGACTCCGCACCGGTGACGGCGCGGATCGATTCGGCGAGGGCGCCGGATGTCAGCGGCCCGGTCGCGACGATCCATTGCCCCGCCTCGGGCAGGGAGGTGATCTCGCCGGCCTCGACACGGATCAACGGGTGCGCCTTCAGCCTTTCGGTAACGGCCCGGGCGAAGGGCTCGCGATCCACCGCCAGCGCCCCGCCCGCCGGGAGCGCATGCGCATCCGCCATCGCCATGATCAAGCCGCCGGCGGCGCGCATCTCCCAATGCAGCAATCCCACCGCGTTCTGTTCATCGTCATCCGACCGGAAGGAGTTGGAGCACACCATCTCCGCCAGATCGCCGGTGTGATGGGCGAAGGTGCCGACCTGCGGCCGCATTTCGTGCAGGACGACCGGTTGTCCGAGCTGCGCGGCCTGCCAGGCCGCCTCGCTGCCCGCCATGCCGCCGCCGATGATGTGAAGCTCGTCGCGCATGGGTGGCACATAGCGCCGCCGCGCGGGCTTGAAAAGCCCTGCGGCGGCGGGCGATGCATCCGGCGCCATTCAGTCGAGGCCGTGGCGCCGGGTCGAGAAGGTCGGGGTCCGGGTGACCGGACGCGCGGCCATGCGCGCCATATCGGCCTCGCGCGGGTCCTGGGTTTCACGGGTGCTGATCGAGTCGCGCGCCGTTGCGATGCGCCGCGGCGCGACCTTGGCACGACGACGCTGCCTTGCGGCCGCGCGTTCATGAACATGCGACTGTGTGGCCATCGTCATCAGTGCACCCGAGATCGCGAAGTTGCGCCACATGTCGGCGAGTGTATCGATGCCCGCCGCGTAGGCGTTGTAGCCGAACCACATCGTGATCAGGGCTAGGAACACCGCCGCGATATGCACATAGCGTCCCGCGAGAACGAGAAACGCCATGCCGTAGACGATGCAGTTGAGAACCAGCGTCACATCCGCCTGCGGGATGTAGAGAAACGGCGTGACGCCGTCATAGACGATGTCCGACACAGCCCCGGCGATGAAAAAGGATGACAGCAACATACGCGCCATCACGGTCGCCCAGTGGTTGGAGGGGGCTGTTGTCGCCTCGGTTGCCGTCATCGGCAATGTCGGCCGTTGCGTCGTCGCGTGCATTCGGTTTCTCCGCGTCAGACATTCTGTCCAGAGCTTTCGTCTGACCCATGTCTGACAGTGAAATCGGACACGATTTGGACGCGGAGACGGCTTTGTCGCGCTGCTGGCGACGATAATCCCGCTTCGGGCTACAATATTGTGTCGAAAAAAGGCGAAATTGCCACAATCTGCGGTTGCACGGCCGATGAGTCATTCATCGGCCGACTCGTCCTCCGGTTCGGCGATTCGGGCCACCGAGACCACCTCTTCGCCGTTGCCCGTGGCGAAGATCTTCACGCCGCCCGCGCTGCGCGAGCGCAGCGAAATGCCGTCCACGGGCACGCGGATCGATTGTCCACGCGAGGTGGCGAGCATGATCTGATCGCCGCTTTCCACCGCGAAACTGGCCAGCAGGCGGCCGCCGCGCATGGCGCGATCCATGGCGGCCACGCCCTGTCCACCGCGTCCGCGCACCGGATAGCCGTGGCTGGAGGACAGCTTGCCGAAGCCGCGTGCCGTGATGGTCAGGATCAGGTCCTCGGCCGCGGACATCTGCGCATAGCGCTCCGGCGGCAACTGGCCGGGCTCGCCGTTGCCCTCCTCGTCGTCCTCGGGCTGATCGTCGCTGATGCCGGCTACGGCGCGGCGCATCTTGAGATAGGCGGCGCGCTCGTCCGGCGTGGCCTCGAAATGGCGGATCACCGCCATCGACACGACCGCGTCCTCCGGCGCCAGGCGAATCCCGCGCACGCCGGTGGATTCGCGGCCCTTGAATATGCGCACCTCGGTGGTCGGGAAACGGATCGCCCGGCCCAGCGCGGTGACCAGCATGACATCGTCGCCTTCGTCGCAGATACGCGCGTTGACCAGGCTGACGCCCTCGGGAAGCCGCATCGCGATCTTGCCGTTGGACTTGACGTTGGTGAAGTCCGAAAGCTGGTTGCGGCGCACATTGCCCGCCGATGTGGCGAACATGACCTGCAGGTTCTCCCATTCGGGCTCGGGCTTGTCCACGGGCATGATC
>CAZMBT010000072.1:0-9287 GCA_964564395.1 uncultured Alkalilacustris sp. | reverse complement strand
ATGGTGAAATCTTCCGCCGCGGCACGCATCTCCAGGCCAAATCGCGTATACTTCAGAAACAGGGTCAAGGCGATCAGCAGTACGAGGCAGGTGATCACGGTGGTCAGTTTCAGAAGGTTGATCTGCATGCCGAACACCGGTACGGATCCGGCGAGGGCGGCAAGCGGATCGACCGGCTTGATCCTGCTGTCGAATGCAAAGACCAGCAGACGCTGCAGAAAGACGCTGACGGCAAAGGATGCGATCAGCATCGTCGCCGGATCGATGCCGCGCAGTGGACGAAACGCTGCGCGTTCGGTTGCCAGGGCAAGCACCACTGCGACAAGTATGGCGGAGGCGATCGCCATGATGACCGGGTGGCCGGACAGCACGAAGAGCGCGTAAGCCGGCACCGTAACGAATTCGGCATGGGCGAAATTCGCGAGGCGCATCACCGAAAAGATGAAGCCGATACCGAGTGCCGTGAGTGCGTAGAGCCCGCCCAGGCTGAGGGCATCGACCAGAACCGAGATCAGGAAGCTACCCATCCGCAGCCGTCCGCAAGCCGAAATAGGCCGCTTCGAACTGCGGATCCCCTGTCAGGGTTTCCGCTGTCCCCGACAGCCGGATGATGCCACCGTTGAGCACATGCGTGCGATCAGCGACGGCGAGCGCCCTGCGGGCGTTCTGTTCCACGACGAGTATCGTGACACCCTGTTCGCGAGTGTCGCGTATCATCTCATAGACCTGATCGACGATGCGCGGCCCGAGGCCCAATGACGGCTCGTCCAGCATCAGCAAGGCCGGACGTGACATCAACGCTCTGGCGATGACCAGCATCTGCTGTTCGCCACCGGACAGTCGGCCAGCGGGCTCGTTACGTCGCTCGCGCAGGATCGGAAAGGCATCCAGAAATCTGTCCAGATCCCTTGCGACCTCGGTGGCATCGGTGCGGATGGTGGCGCCAAGCCTCAGGTTTTCCAGAACGGTCAAGCCGGGGAGGACATGCCGCCCCTCCGGCACCAGCGCGATACCCCTGCGCACGGCGTCCTCCATGGGCAGCCGTCGGATGTCCTCGCCCTTGAAGGAGATTGTACCCCTGTCGACGGAGACAACCCCCGCGATCGCGCTGAGAAGAGAGGTCTTGCCCGCCCCATTCGGGCCGATGATCGCGACGATTTCGTTTTCATTCACGTCAAGATCAACGTCCGAGAGCGCGACGATGCGATCGTAGCGGACCGACAGGCCGCGTATGTGCAACAGTGCACTCATGCCTCGGCTCCGAGATAGGCGTCCTTGAAGGCCGGATCGGCCATGACTTCATCCGGCGTTCCTTCGGCGAGGGTCTTGCCGGTGGCCAGAACATGAAGGCGATCGCAAAGGTTCATGACAAGGGCCATGTTGTGTTCGATTACCAGAACACGGCAGCCGAAATCGTCGCGGATCCGGGCAATGACCCGGCCGAGTTCCTCGGCCTCGCCAATGTTCATCCCGGCCGCCGGCTCATCCAGCACCAGAAACTTCGGCTCCATGGCCAGCGCCCGGGCGATCCCGACGCGGCGCTCGTCCCCGTAGTTCAGCCCGCTTGCGGCAGTGTCGGCGCGGTGCGTGAGGTGAAGATACCCGAGGATATCTCGGGCGCTCCTGCGCGCTGCGGAGCGCCCCATCCCCGTCGACAGGAGCGCGGTCTCGACATTCTCGGCAACAGTCAGGCCGCGAAACAGGCGCACCGCCTGAAACGTTCGCACCACGCCGTGACGCGCAAACGCATCGGGGCTCCATCCCGTCACGTCATGACCATCGAGCCGGATCCGTCCGACGCGAGCTTTCTGAAACCCGCTCAGAACATTCACGAGGGTCGTCTTCCCGGCCCCGTTCGGGCCGATCAGGCCGACGATCTCATGCGCATCGAGGCGCAGCGACACGTTCTCCACGGCGCGGATTCCGCCAAAGCGGACCGTTACACCAGAAGCTTCGAGTTCCATGTCGCTGCCGCCTCTTTGCGCCGCTTCAGTCCAGATGCACAGTCTCAGGCGCGTAGGTGCCCAGCACACTGAACTCACCGTCTTGCGCCTGCATGATGGTCATCGGCCGTGTCGTCGCGATGTGCAGATCGGGGGTGTAGGTCGTCGGCCCGATCGCCAACGGCTCATTCTCGAATGCATCAAGCTGTTCAGCCACGGCTTCTGCGTCGAATGAACCGGCCCGCTCGGCCGCCCGTGCCCACGCCTGAAACAGCGAATAGCCGCGGATGCCGTAGGATACGTCGGGCGCGCGGTCGTAGGTTTCGGCATAGCGCTCGAAGAAGGCATCAACCTCCGGGTCGGCATTGCCGCCAACGAAGGAGCCGTAGTTCACGACATAGAAGTTGCTCAATCCGGGCACGGCGCCGAGCCAGTAGTCCCCATCCATCGACTCGCCGGTCAGGATAGGCTGATCGAGACCCTCCGCGCGAAGCTGCCGGATGGCGCTGGGACCACCCGGCGCGTAGGAGCAGAGCATGATGGCGTCCGGTTTCTGGTCCAGGCTGTTGATGCGCGTGACCTGGGTGGCGATGGAGGGGTCGTCGTTGCGGAACGTGTCGGATCCTAGCAATGCGCCCTCGCCGGCAAGTTCGCTCCAGCGTCGGTCAAAGGCCCCGCACAGCGAGTTTGTGAACGCAATCGTGGTGTCGAGCAGCGTATAGGCGGTGCGCCATCCCATCTCGTTGTAAGCCCATTCCGCGAGGATCGCGCCTTGCGATTGTGCCGCGTTCGAGATCGAGTATGCGAAAGACCCGATCCCCTGAACCCCGAAATTCGGATCCGATGCGCCGGATAACGAGATCACCCCCGCCTCCTGGGCGATGAAGGCACCGGGCGCGCCAAAATCGAAGTCGCTCGGAAACAGGACCGCGACGGCGCCCTGTTCGATCACCTCGATGGCGCCGTCGGCGCCGAGGGCTGGCTCCGAACGGTTGTCAAAGGTGACCACTTCGACCTCGCGTCCCAGCACGCCGCCGGCGGCGTTGATGTCTTCGATGGCAAGCAACGCCCCACGGATGGTGCTGGCATCGATGGGCTCGAACCAGCCGCTGTAAGACATGACGAAACCAACCTTGACAGTGTCCTCTGCCATGGCGGGCCCGGTTGCCACGAGCGTGGCCAATGCGGTGGTTGCGAGCAGCTGTCTTCTGAACATGGTGCTATTTCCCCTGTTGGTTCGATTTGCGCAGGTCGGACGCCGCTTTCCGGAGTGGGTGGAGGCGCGTCGGTGAGGCTTGCGTTGACCTCGATCCTATCTCGTTAGTTTATTTACGAACGATTTTATCTTACCTTGTCGGTTGAGGATTCGCAAGTTTATTGGAGCAGGGCCGGCTCGAACGCTTTTCCGGGCAAAGGGCGACAACGCGTCCGTTGCGCCGGCGAGTAGGGGCGGCTACCCGACATTGCTGGGACAGTCTTCGTAGGATGGTAGAGGTGTGATGGATTTCGACGTTCAGACAGCTCAAGAGGGCGACAGCATGCTGTTGCCCCTGGGCAGCAGCTTTGGGAACGTGGTTCGCCATGTGAATCGGTTGATCCAGCGCGATCTGGGCGAGCGGATCGCACCACTCGGAATCACGCTGGGTCAGTGGTACGCGCTGCGCACCCTGTGGGTTGCCGACGGAATCACGCAGATCGAGGTGGCGCAACGTTCGGGAATTGCGGGGCCCGCGATGGTCGCCGCGATCCGTTCGCTCATCTCCATGGGGCTGGTGACACGCAAGACGCACCCGGAAGATCGACGCAAGTACATGATCCTGCTGACCGAACGTGGCCGCGCGCTGGAAGGGCCCGCACTGCAGGCGGCGATCGACGCCAATGAGTTCGCCTTGAGGGACATACCCGAGGCCGAGCGGGATCTGTGCCTTGCGGTTCTGCGTAGGGCCTACGATAATCTGGCAAAGAAGGACGTCGAGGAGGCCGAGCTCGACGATCGTTTGGGCGTGTAGGGGGGCGGTGTCGCTGCCTGCCGCATCGAAGACCGGTTCGCCGCCACGATGTCGTCGAGTCGCTCAACGAGGGCGCCCGGCGCCGGATCAAGATCCAGGACATGCCGCCCTGCGCGCAGACTGTACCGACCCTGCGCTTGAGGACGCCGCACGCGAAGATCGGAAGACTGGCGCTGGAAACCGATGCATCGGGGGCTGATGCGGCCTGGCACAGGCCAGGGTCGTGGGCCTTGCGCCGGGCGCGGAGGGGTTGGGAAGGTGCACCGGCGATCCGTTTCATTGATCGCGGCGCGGACAGTTGCCGACGGAATTCGCGGATCTACCCGCGCCGCAGCATGGCGAGTGCTGCAAGTCCCAGCGCCCGGCTGTCGCGGCCATCGCCGCGATGGGAAGCGCGAGGGCGTATCCTCCATGCTCCCAGACCAGCGCGCCGAGAAGTAGCCGGCAGCCCGCATCGATCGGCCGCCCGGCGACCGGCGCCATGAGCGCCGAGGCCAGAATGGCCGCCGCAAGCCCCAGCGACAGCTGCGCCTTCGACAGGCCGGTCTGCGCCTCCCAGGGCATCAGCAACGCGCCGAACAGATACAACAGCGCGCTCCACCCCAGCAGGAAATGATCAACGCACTCTTCTTCGGTGTCGTCGGCGTGATTACGGACCACGGGGGCGCGGTGCTCTACTATGCCGGTGGCGCGGTGGCGTCGCACTGGCCCACCGAAACCGACGCTGCGCGCCGCCATCGCCTGCGGGCTCGCGGTCCAGAAGACGGTGGCCGAACTGACCGATGAAGGCCGAGCGCTCGCCATGCGCAGCGGCGTCAGCCTGGGCGACTTTGGCTTCTGAATGTGGAGGCGCCGGGCGGGCGGCAGGCGGTCTTTGCGGGCCCGGCCCTTCAGGCGGTGCAGACGCTGGATCTGGCCACCGAGGGCGTGCGGCTTTGTCCGGTCGCCGCGGAGCGGCTGGGAAACCGGTGCGGCGCATTTCCACCATTCGACGGCCGTCGCCGACCGCTGCGGCGAGCGCAAGACATGGGAGACCTCGGCCTCGACGCTCGCCAGCCTGAAACGGCTGGCAGGCCGCTTCGAGGGGGCGATCGGCTGGTCTGACGTGACACTGGCCGCCAGCCGCGACCGGGGCATCGTCCACGTTATCATCTGGTCGCATAACGGGCGTGCGCGCGACCTTCTGTGCCTGTCGCGCTGGGACGAGCCGCGCGGCGATGTGGCGGCGCTGGAGCGGCTTCTGCACGACCCGGCCAACGCGCTCGACGCCAACGACAACAGGCCCCCGTTCTCGAGCACGACAAGACCGTCATGGGCCATGGCGGCGAGGCGCTTGTTGAACGCCTCACGCGTTGCCCCAGCATGTTCGCAAGGTCTGTTTGCGAAAAGCGCCGCTTGAGAGGCGCCGACCGTCCATCCGACTCGCAATAGGCCGGCGCCAGGTCGTGCAGCTTCTGCGCCGACCCCACGCCATGCCCCACGAGTGTCGCGAAAAGGTGGCATGCGGGCGTCACCGCCGTCAATCGCGCGTACGCGTCAGGCCGTGTTGACCCAACCCCGCAAGGGGCGGGCGAATGCCCGGCCGCGAGCGCCCCGCGCGGTTCCGGGGCCGATCCGGCGCGACATGCGCTTACGAGTGCATGAATGTCTCGAAGGCTTCAGTGACAATGCTGTCGTCGCACCCGATCTCATCGAGATACCCGTCAATCATCGTCATCACGGGCTGGGCAATGCGGCATTCGCCCGCCGCGATACCGCCATCGTCATCCGCGAAGAGCGGGTAGGTGTTGCACGCCCCGAAATAGGCGCAGTTGCCGCAAATGGCGGATCGGGCTTGGCCTTCCTGCGCGAGCGAACGACGGTAGGCGTCCGATTGCGGGATCTCGGCCCATCGCTGACGCTTGAGATCGCCGATCGGCGCAGAGCCGTAGCCCCCGCCGGGGGTGCGCAATGTCCCGTCGATATTGACCACCACCACGCTGTCGCCATGACTTTCACGGTCGTAGGGGCGCATGGCCAGGCCCAGCCGCCGGTTCAGCACCGCTGCGAAATACCTCTCGATCGGGTCGACCGCCATTTCGCAGCCATCCTCGATCCAGGCGACGAACAGGCGAAACATCGCGTCAATCACCGCATCGCGCGAAATGTCGGTTCCCTGCATCGGCCGCGCGTCAGGCCCGTTGAAAAGCGGCAGCACGTTCATTCGCCGCACGCGGCCCTTCAGCGCCGCATAGATCCGTTCCACATGCGGCGCGGTGTGACCCGCAAGCACGAGGATGGCGCCCGGATCGAAGCCATGCGCTTGCGCCCGCTCGATATTGCCGAGCACGCGTGCCTCGGTTTGCGCCCCTCCGGCCGACAGCCGGGTTCCGCCAATGTGGTCATAGGAGACACCGAAGCTGAACCCGTGCTCCTTGAGCAGCGCGAGCTTGCGATCGGACACGCTGTAGAGGTTCGTCTGCATGGTATTCCGCACGGTGCCGCTGCTCAGCCATTCCGCAGGGAGTATACGCCGTTGCAGGGCCAGCACTGCCTCGAAATAGGACTCGGGCAACAGCATCGGCTCGCCACCGTGCCATATGATGTCGGCCTGAACGACGCCGCCGTGCCATTCCCAACGCCTTGCACTGTCGAGATGGTCACGCACCGCCGTCAGGACGCGCTCCCAGCAATCGAGACTCATCCGCGCCGGGTCGGCGAGTTCATCCCACTCGTAACAGTAACTGCACCGCAGGTTGCACAGCTTCGAGGCCTTGACGACCCAATCGATATGATAAGCCATTACCGCAGGCGCGACCAGTCCTGGTGCCGGCGCAGGTCAGGGTCGGTCGAGAGTATGCCACGCTGGCGCAGCATGTTCGCCTGCGAGTCCAGCACGGGGCGTTGCCGCCATTCCGGCATATCGGCGAGGTCGACTTGCCGCCCATCCGTGGTCGTCTCGCTGTGCTCGCTGTGCTGGCTGTGCGAATAGAAGGTGCCGTCCGAGATGACACCATCCATGACACGCCCGTTGTTCAGCCCGATCGCGCCGGTTTCCACCGTGTGGACGACGCCTGTCGGCGACCTGATCGCGCGCCCTTCCGGCGTGACCACGCCTGCCTGCCAACCCCTGCCGGTGCGCTCGAAGACGAGGCGGCCGCCGCCGCTGAGCTCCATCTCTCCGCGCCCCTCGCTGCCATAGGCGCGATCGAGGATCGACGTCATCGTCGCCCCTGCCACTGCCAGGCCAACCCCGTGCTTCAGCACCGAGCGCCGTTTGATCATGTCAGTCACCTCACCGCCCCCTCTCCAATCGAACCGGCGTAGACGATAGCGACCGGTACCTTGTGATGTCAAACCCGAGACGGGCCGGACCGGACGATGGCGTGTCTCGCGACCCCGTCGGTTGCCAAGGGTCACGCGCCCCGCGCATGCGCCGCATCAAGGCCCTGACTTGCAGAAGCTTCTGTGCCGGCGAGGCGGTGCACGAGTCCGATGCGCATGTGGCCCAAGGGCGCGACGGTTCCACCGCACTGGTCGTTGCGACCACTGAGATGCCTTGGCCCGGACACGCTGGATGTTGCGAGGACTTGATCCGACCGACCCGGCCCCGCAGCTGACCGCGGGTCAGGGCCGGCCGTCGTATCGTGCTCACATCGCCATGCGGAAATACTCGGCCTCGAAGTTGCCGTCCATGCCTTGATTGCAGCGCGCCATGGAGGAGTTGGATGTGCCGTCGATCTCGCCGCCCGCGACCATCGAGGCGCCCTGTATGCCGTCCGCGCGGGCGGCGAAATTGATGTCACCCTGCGCCAGAAGCTGCCCGCCGAACACGCCGAGATTCGCGGGAAAGCGCATTCCGCCCATCGTCAGGACCTGCGTGCCACCCCCCTCGGCACAATTGTCGTCGCGTCCGATGGATACGTCGGAGGCGCCATCGATTGAGCGGGAGTCCGTGCTCGTCGTCGCAAGAACGACATCCTCGAGCGTGACGCCGCTGCTAAGATTCACGTCGCAATTGGTCACGAGCACCAGCTCCTCGATCAGCTCACCCGACGGTATCGAGATACTGCCGTTATGGCGGTCGCAGTAAAGGTGGTTGACCCGGTTCGCTTCAAGGTCCGCGGCCGCGATGTCATTGTTGACTCGCGTCAGCGTCTGCTCGGCGACGCCCGGCGTGGTGATATAGTCCTGCGTCAGGTAACGCGGGTCCCCGGCCAGCAGCCCGTCGATGATGGCATCCATCTGCCGCAATATGCGCACATCGAGCTCGCCTTCACGCAGCGCGGCCTCGAGGCCGTCGTTCTGTTCATAGCCGCTGTTGGGCAGCTCCAGGAGGTCGAGATCCGGCATGGAGACAATCGTGCCCTCCTCGAAGGTGTTGTTCTGGTTGATCGACACGTAGGAGTTGGAGTGGATGCAGAACCCGCGCAGGTAGAGATTGTTGCTCTGCACATCCACCTTGCCTTCGGCAACCATGCCTTCGCGCAGGCAAATCGGCTGATAGGTGGCGAACACTGCCGGCGTGGCCGCCGCCATTTCGGTCACGCCGACCAGGCGCAGCAGAAAGGTGCGCACGGCGTTCAGGCGGCTCTCGTCGCGCCATGCGACAACCCGCGCCGCGCTGGGCGAGGGCGAGTTGCTCGGCACGAAGCGGTCGCCGTATGGGCGATCGGAGTCCCATCGGCCGAACTCGATGTCGTTGGCCGTGACAGTCTGTCCAAAGCGGCGCCCCGGCATGTTCGCTTCGACGAGCTCGAGCGCGAGTGCCTTCGCCTCATCCTCATCCATCCTGTCGCGGACCCGCGCGACCAGCGCCGCATGCGCGGCCGAGTCCGCGGCCGATTGCAGCTGTGTGCGCGCCGCGTTGTATTGCGCCGCATCGATTGCAAGACCCGCGAACATCAACAGCAGGATCATCATGACGAGGCCGAACCCCGTTGCCGCGCCATCCTCGCAGCGAGCGAGATCGAGGGCACGATGTCCGGCATTCTTCCGATACGGCATTTCCTTACCCCTCCACCATCTGATGCGACTGCACCGTCACGCGTGCGCCGGAAATCACCCTGAGCATGCCCACCCCGCCGAGATCCCCGGCGCGCACGGAGACCCAGCTGCGGGCGATACCGGGGGCGTAGAGGTCGATTCCGTAGTTTTCGCCGGCCTTGGCGGTGGCGCTGTGGCGTTTGACCGCATCGGCGAGGTAGGCTCTGGCCCGGTCGGGGTGACCGATCGCATGGATGCGACTGGCCTTCTGCGTGATCCGCGACAGTTGCGACTGGTTGTAGAATGTCATCGAGACGTCGAAGACAAGCAGGATGATAAACAGGAAGATCGGCAGCCAGAGAACGGCCTC
>CAZMBT010000071.1:0-9292 GCA_964564395.1 uncultured Alkalilacustris sp. | reverse complement strand
GCGATGGCGAGACGCTGGAGGTTACGCTGAATCCGCGCAGCATCGACATTCCGCGACCCGAGGGCGGGTTCGAGACGCGCTGGCTCATCGGGCTGAATGGTGGGCTGTTCTTCGAACCGCAGACCCGCCGTGCCGGCCCGCTGGAGGCGGTCGGCATGGGGGCTGCGCAGACATGGTTCGTTGTCGAGACCAGCCTGTCAGGGCTTTATCACATGGTCATCGGCGCAATCAGCACCTGCAATCTGCGCGGACCGGTCGGCATTGCCGAGGTGTCGGGCGCAACCGCTGCGCAGGGAATCGGCGCGTTCATCTGGTTCATCGCGGTGCTGTCCACAGCGGTCGGATTGCTCAACCTGTTCCCGATTCCGGTGCTCGACGGGGGGCATCTGGTCTTTCATGCCTATGAGGCCGTGGTGGGCCGCCCGCCGAGCGACGGCGCATTGCGCGCCCTGATGGCGGTCGGGCTGGCGTTGTTGCTCACGCTCATGGCGTTCGCGTTGACCAACGACTTCCTGTGCCCCTGAATATGCATGCAAGTGCCGCATTGATGCCGCAATCCGGCGGCATCCATGCGGCATGCAAGCGTTCGAGGGTGCCATGACGTCCATTTCCGAAGGTTCCGACCCGGCGCGCGGCCCCCGGGGGCTGTGGCTGCTGCTCGATCTGAACTGGGATCGTCTCGTCATGCTCGGGCTGCTCGTCGCGGGGCTGCTCGGCGCTGCGTATCTGGGGTCGTTGATCGCCGCCTACTGATCCTGCGCGCGGCCGGATACATCGTCCCAACGATGCGTCCGGCTTTTGACAAGGCCCGGCTTTGCCGCTACCCAGTGTGACATCACAAAACGCGGGACGGGTGGAACATGCGCGACAGGTCGATTGCCGAAGCGGCGCGCAGGACGGGGGCAATGATCTGCCGCATGCGAGCGCCGGGTCTGAGCCCGATGGCCTTTGCGGTTGCCTTTCTACTGCTTCTTACTCCGGCGGTGGCACAGGATTTCCGTTTCTCGACGATCGAGGTGCGCGGGAACGAGCGTGTCACCGACCAGACGGTGCTGGGGCACGCCGGGCTCAGCCCGGGCCAGAGCGTGTCGGCCGCCGCGGTGAACGACGCCATGCAACGCGTGCGCCGCACCGAGTTGTTCGAGACCGTCGAGTTCGAGCCGCGCGGCAACACCCTTGTCATCAATGTCCGCGAATACCCGGTGATCGGGATCATCAATTTCGAGGGGAATCGCCGCATCGACGATGAGGAGTTGCGCGAATTCATCCAGTCGCGGCCGAATCGCGCCTACTCGCCCTCGACCGTCGAGGAGGACACGGCCGCGCTGGCCGAACTCTATCGCCAGCGTGGGCGGTTTGCCGCCGAGATCGAGCCGCGCATCCTGCCGCGCCCGGACAACCGCGTCGACATCGCCTTCGAGATTCGCGAGGGCGATACCGTCGAGATCGAGCGTGTGTCCTTCGTGGGCAACCGCAACTTTTCGGACCGCCGGCTTCGCCGCGTGCTCTCGACCAAGCAGGCGGGCCTGCTTCGGACCTTCATCAGCAGCGACCGCTTCGTCGCGGAACGCATTGATGCGGATCGTGAATTGCTGCGCGACTTCTATCTGGACCGGGGCTATGTCGATTTCGAGGTTCTCTCGGCGACGCCCGAGATGTCGCAGGAACGCGACGCCTTC
Organism: uncultured Alkalilacustris sp.; assembly: GCA_964564395.1. Taxonomy (GTDB): domain Bacteria; phylum Pseudomonadota; class Alphaproteobacteria; order Rhodobacterales; family Rhodobacteraceae; genus Alkalilacustris. The sequence continues at coordinate 7,613 of CAZMBT010000071.1, read as the reverse complement.
TTCCTGACCTTCAACATCCGCGAAGGGCAGTCCTTCGACATCGCGAATGTCACGGTGACGAGCGAGATCGAGGATCTTCCTACCGCGCCCTTCGAGGAGGCGCTGCGTCTGCGTCCGGGCAGCACCTTCTCGCCGCGGCTCATCGACAACAACATCACCCGGCTTGAGCGCGTGGCCGACCGGATGGGGCGGCGCTTCGTGCGCGTCGAGCCGCGAATCGAGCGCAATGAACGCGACCTGACCCTGGATGTGGAATTCGCGCTGGTGCGCGGCGAGCGCATCTTCGTCGAACGGATCGATATTCGCGGCAACACCACGACGCAGGACCGCGTCGTGCGGCGTCAGTTCGACACCGTCGAGGGCGACCCGTTCAACCCCCGCGAGATCCGGCGTGCGGCCGAGCGCATCCGCGCGCTCGACGCCTTCGCGCAGGCCGATGTCGATGCGCGGCAGGGGTCCAGCGAAGAACAGGTGGTCATCGATGTCGATGTCGAGGAACAGCCCACCGGCTCGCTGGGTTTCGGGGTAAGCTTCGGGCGCGACGCCGGCCTTGGCGGCGCGATCAACTTCTCCGAGACGAACCTGATGGGACGCGGCCAGCGGCTCGATCTGTCCTTCAGCTTCGGGACCGACAACCAGGACACCTCGATCAATTTCGTGGAGCCGCATTTCCTCGACCGCGACCTTCGGCTGGGGCTCAACGCCTTCTATCGGCGCACCGAGGGCTTCAACGTGGATTACGACACGCAATCCGTCGGTTTCAGCCCCTCGCTCGGCTTCCCGGTCGGGGAGCTGGGGCGCCTGCGCGTGAACTACTCCCTGTCGAGTGACAAGCTGAAGAATGTCTCGCCGAATTCGTCGCCGATCCTCGCGCGCGAAGCCGATTTCGGTGCCATCACCAGCTCGGTCGGATACAGCTTCACCTATGATCAGCGCGATGGCGGCCTCGATCCCGTGACCAGCTTCTATACGCGTGTGGGTCAGGATCTGGCCGGGCTCGGCGGCGACCGCCGCTACATCCGCAGCACCGCCCTGGCCGGGGTAGAGCGCATGGCCTTCAACGAGGATGTCACCCTGCGCGCGGAGCTGGAAGGCGGGGCGCTGCACATGCTGCGCGGAAACAGCCGCGTGCTTGAGCGCAGCTTCCTCAATGAGGGCATGCGCGGGTTCGCGTTCAACGGCCTGGGGCCGCGCGATACCGCGGCCACCAACCGCGATGCGCTGGGCGGCAACTACTTCGCCGTGGCCCGCTTCGAGGCGGATTTCCCACTCGGCCTGCCGGAGGAATACGGCATCAATGGCGGCGTGTTCCTCGATGTGGGCACCGTTTGGGGCCTCGATGATATCGCCGGTTCAGGCGGTTCCAACGTCGATGACAGTTTCAGCCTGCGCTCCACGATCGGCTTCGCGGTGTTCTGGGAAACGCCGATCGGTCCGCTGCGTTTCGACATTTCGCAGAATCTGCGCAAGAAGCGTTATGATCAGGTGCGCAACTTCGACGTCTCGATCTCGACGCGGTTCTGATGCCGGGGCGCCGCGCGGGCTGGTGGGATTGGATCGCGCAGCCGCTTATCGGGCTCGTGGCGCTTCTGGCGCTCGCGCTGGCGGTGCCCGCAGCGGCGCAGGAGTTCTCGCTTGGCAGCGGCAGCCAGGTGCGGACGCTGGATCAGGAGCGCATGTTCCAGGACTCGCGCTTCGGCCAGCGCGTCACGCGCGAACTCGAAGAGGCCTCGCGCCGTCTCGCCGAGGAGAATCGACGCCTTGAGGCTGCGCTCGCGGCCGAGGAGCGCGAGCTCGCGCAGCGGCGCGGTGAGCTGGAGGCCGACGAATTCCGCGACCTCGCCGATGCCTTCGACGAGCAGGTGTCGCGAATCCGGCGTGACCAGGAGGAAAAGAGCCGCGTCATCTCGCGCCGGGGCGAGGCCGAGCAACAGCATTTCTTCGAGGCGGCCGTGCCGGTGTTGCGGGACCTGCTCGAACGCAGCGGTGCGGCGGTGATCCTCGACACCCGCGCCGTCATCATTTCCAGTCGGCGGATCGACATCACCGACGAGGCGATCGCGGCGCTCGATGCAGCGCTGGGCAGCGGTCCGGCGACAGATGTGCCCCCGCTGCCGGAATTCGAGGCGGAAGCCCCGGCTCAGGACGAGGATGCCGATGCCCCGGCCGGGCCACCGCTGGAGCTGTCCACCCCGGATGAGTGACCCGCATAGCGCGCCCCCGCGCCTTGTCAGGGCCGAGGCGAATTGCTACGCACGCGCGGGCGCGGAACCATGGCCCGCAGCGGCAGGAGGATGGCAGGAATGAATGAGGCGACAGCAACTGGCCCGGATTACACGCATGCCGATATCGGCCTCATTCAGCGGATAATCCCGCATCGCTACCCGTTCCTTCTGGTGGACCGCGTGCGCGACATCCGTGTCGGTGAAAGCGCGGTCGGACTCAAGAACGTCACGGTCAACGAACCGTTCTTTCAGGGCCATTTCCCGGCCGAACCGGTGATGCCGGGCGTGCTCGCCATTGAGGCGCTGGCGCAGACATCGGCGGTTCTGGTGGGTGCCACGCTCGACCTCGTGGACAAGGAGCCGCTGGTCTATTTCATGAATATCGACAACTGCAAGTTCCGGCGCAAGATCGTGCCGGGCGACGCGGTGGAGTTGCATGTGTCGATCCTGCGCGGGCGCGGCAAGGTGTGGAAGTTCTCCGGCGAAGCCCGCGTTGAAGGCGAGATCGCCGCGCAGGCGGAATTCGCCGCCATGATCGTCAAGAACCCGCGATATCCCGAATGACCGCCGCGTCGGATGCGCGCGACGCCCAGGTGCACCCATCCGCAATCGTCGAGGAGGGCGCGCAGCTCGCCCCGGGCTGCGTGGTCGGCCCGTTCTGCCATATCGGGCCGCAGGTGCGGCTGGCCGCCGGCGTGACCGTGAAGAGCCATGCGGTGATCACCGGGAACACCACGCTCGGTGCCGAGACCGTCGTCTTTCCCTTCGCCTGTGTCGGCGAGGTGCCGCAGGATCTGAAATACCAGGGTGAGGCCACGCGGCTTGAGGTGGGTGCGCGCTGCCGTATCCGCGAAGGTGCGACGCTGAATCCCGGCACCGAGGGCGGCGGCGGCGTTACCCGCGTCGGCGATGATTGCCTGCTGATGACGGGGGCCCATGTCGGGCATGATGCGCAGATCGGCGATCGTGTCATCCTGGCCAATCAGGCCGCGATTGCCGGGCATTGCGTGCTGGGATCGGATGTCATCATCGGGGGGTTGTCGGGGGTGCATCAGTTCGTGCGGATTGGCAGTGGCGCCATGATCGGCGCCGTGACCATGGTCACCCATGACGTGATGCCCTTCGGCCTGGTGCAGGGGCCGCGTGGGCAACTCGAGGGGCTCAACCTGGTCGGGCTGAAGCGCCGCGGGGTGACGCGCGAGGAACTTGCCGCGCTGCGCCATGCGTATCGCGAACTGGCGCGCGACGACGGTGCGCTGCAGGACCGGGCACGGCGACTTGCCGTAGAAAGCCCCAGCCCGCATGTGCGCGAGATGGCGGGCTTTCTCGTCGAGCTTTCCGACCGCTCCTTCCTGAGACCGCAGTAGCGCGATGGCCGGACGCGTCGCCATAATCGCCGGTTCGGGCCGGCTGCCCGCGATCCTCGCCGCGGCGCTGGAGGATGCCGGCAGCCCCCCGGTGATCGCGGCGCTGCAGGGCAGCCGGCCCGAGGATATCCCCGACGGCGATGTCGAGCGCTTTCGCGTCGAGCGCCTGGCGGTCTTTCTGGATCGGCTGCACGCGCTCGGCGTCGGGCGCGTCATCTTCGCCGGTGCCGTGCAGCGCCCGCAGCTCGACCCCGAAGCCTTCGATCCGCGCACGGCGTCGATGGTGCCGCGGCTCATCGCGGCGATGCAGGGGGGCGATGATGCGACGCTGCGCGAGGTCGTCGCGATCTTCGAGGAGGACGGGCTGCGCGTGATCGGCGCCGCCGAGGCGGTGCCCGATCTGGTGCCCGAAGCCGGGGTTCTGGGCGCCGTGACACCGACCGAGGCCGACGCCGAGGATGCTGTGCGCGCCGCGGGGATCGTGTCGGCGCGGGGCGCGGTCGATGTGGGGCAGGGCGCGGTGGTAGCACAAGGGCTGTGCCTCGCACTGGAGGCGCTGCCCGGCACCGATGTCATGCTGGCGCAGCTGGCGCAGCGTCCGCCGATGCGCCCCGATCCGAGTGGCGCGCGCGGTCTGCTCTACAAGGCGCCCAAGCCCGGGCAGGATCGGCGGATGGATCTACCGGCGATCGGGCCGCAGACCGTGACGGCGGCCGCGCAGGCCGGGCTGGCCGGAATCGCATTCGAGGCGGGCGGTGTCATGATCATCGACCGCGCCGAGACGGTGCGCCGCGCGGATGCGCAGGGCCTGTTCCTCTGGGCGCGGTGATGCGGGTCTTCGTCATCGCCGGTGAGGCGTCCGGCGATGCGCTGGGGGCGGCCCTGCTGGAGGCGCTGAAGGCACGCCTGCCGGACGGGCTCGAGGTGATGGGGGTCGGCGGCCCGCTGATGCGTGAACAGGGGCTCGAAAGCCGCTTTCCGATGGCCGAGCTGTCGGTGATGGGGCTGGCCGAGATTCTGCCGAAATACCGTCAGCTCAAGCGCCGCATCCGCGAGACCGCCGATGCCGCCATCGCCGCCGCGCCCGATGTGCTCATCGGGATCGACAGCCCCGATTTCTGTCTGCGCGTTGCGAGCCGCGTGCGCGTGGCGCGGCCGGATCAGCCGGTTGTGCATTATGTGGCGCCGTCGGTCTGGGCATGGCGGCCGGGGCGGGCCCGGCGCATGGCCAAGGTCGTCGACCATGTCCTGGCCCTGCTGCCGTTCGAGCCGCCCTACATGCAGGCGGCCGGGATGAGCTGCGATTTCGTCGGCCATCCCGTGGTGACGGCGCGGCCGGCCGGGCCGGATACGGCGGCGGGATTTCGCGCCGCGCATGGCATCTCAAGCGACGCGCCTTTGGTGCTCGGGCTTCCGGGGTCGCGGCGCGGCGAGATCGCCCGGCTCGCGCCGCGATTCGGCGCCGCGCTGTCGCAGGTGGCGCGCGCCCATCCCGGGCTGCGGGTCGTGGTGCCGACGGTGGCGGCGAGCGAAGACGTGGCCCGCGCCCGGACGGCGGATTGGCCGGGGGCGCCGGTGGTGCTGACGCAGGGCGGAGAGGAAAAGCGCGCGGCCTTCGCTGCGGCGGATGCGGCGCTCGCGGCGTCGGGCACCGTGTCGCTGGAGCTGGCGGCGGCCGGTGTTCCGATGGTGATCGGTTATGACATGGCGCCGTTGACACGCTTTCTGATGGCGCGACTGCTGCGTGTCGACACCGTCACCCTTGTCAATCTGGTCAGCGAAACCCGCGCGGTTCCCGAATTTCTGGGGCGCGAATGCCGTGCCGGGCGGATGGCTCCGGCGCTCGAGGCGCTGTTGCGCGACGGGCCCGAGCGCGCGGCGCAGCACGCGGCGATGGCGCGGACCATGGCGCGGCTGGGGCAGGGCGGGCCGCCACCGGGGCAACGCGCAGCGGATTCGGTACTGGGATTCCTTGGCAAACGCCGCCAAAGGGCGCATGCTGCGTTTGCGACATGACAAGGGGAGCATAATTCATGGGGATCCGTATCGCAGCCGTCACCGCATTCCTTCTGGCAGCGCCGGCGGTGCTGGCCGGTGACAAGAATTCCGAGGATGCCGAGATTGTCGGCGATATCGAACGCGGCATGGATGCCTATGACGCCAGCTGTGTCGAATGCCATGCCCGCCCCGCGCGGCTGATGCGCGGCGTATCGGGAGATGAGGCGGAACAGACCGAATGGCTCGACGCCTTTCTCGTGGATCATTACGCTCCGGACGATCAGGACCGCGCCGACATCATCGCCTATCTGCTCGATCAGTAGAGTCGGCATCTGGCCGGGATTGTCCTGGCCCGAGGCGCGCGCATGCGGCCGTCCGGGGCGGGTGCATGCGCGCGCCGCGAGCGATCCGGGCGGCTCTGAACCCGATCCGGCGCGACGGGCGCCGCAGTCCGCACCGATCAAATCGCATCGGCTTGCCGCCGCTCGCCGTTGTATTTTCGTACGATTTTCCAGATCCGCGCTGCATTTTGGTCGGATTGCAGCCTGGCAGGCTGCTGAAAGCAGCCACTCTCCAACCAACGCTCAAGCGCCAAGCCGGGACGCTGTTCCTCCATGCGCTGGCCACAAGGCCTGGCCCGGGCTGGTCGCCCGCGTCAGGGTTTGCGGGACACGGGGTGAGGGCGGTGTTCGCGTTGCGTATGATCAAGCGGGTCGGGGCGAGAGTTTTCCAACAGCCGGCTAACGCAGCGCAAAGACGAGGGCGGCCGCCAGAATCGCCGCGCCGGTCATGCGGAAGCGCCTCAGGATCTGGCGATCCTTGCGCGACTGCGTGCCGTCGCTGTAGTCGAAGCGCTCGTAATCGATGTTGTCGAGCGGCACGCCGATATCGTTGAGGCTGTCGGTCACCGCCACCATCATCGTGCCCGGACCGCAGAGCAGCGCGCCGGTGCGCGCCGGCGCGCCGCCATCGAGCATGTCGCGCAGATGGGCCTCGCCGATGGGGCCGCGCCCGAGCCGCGGGTCCTCCGTCTCCTCGTCGACGAGGTAGAGCGCGCGCGCATCGAGCTGCTCGAGCAGCGGTGCGAACTCCTCCGGGTCGATCAGCGAGGCGCGGTCGCGCGCCGCATAGATCAGCCGTACGGGCCGTGTCTCACCATTCGCGGCGAGATCGGCAAGTATGCCCACGATCGGGGCGATGCCAACCCCGCCGCCGATGAGCAGGATCGTGTCGCCTTCAACCCGCGCCGCGGTGAAGCTGCCATGCGGGGCGTCCAGCGCGACCCGGCGACCGACAGGCAGATCGCCCACCGTATCGGTGAAATCGCCGGCCTCCTGAATGATGAACTGCAGCCGCGTGCCGTCCCCCGGCGCCGAGGAGATGGAGAAAGGGTTGTCCGCCAGCGGGATGCGCCGATGCGTCGCGTTGATCCAGGCAAATTGCCCGGCCGCGTAACGCAGCGGCGTGCCGGTGCTGCTGGTCAGTGTCAACTCCCAGAGCTTGTGCGCGAGCCGGCGCACCGCGCTGACCTGCCAGCCATGACGCATCAGATCGCGCGGCTTGCGCGCATAGACCCACAGCATCGGCGCGACCACCGCGATGCCGAGCGCGATCCAGAATGCCCCGGACACCGCTTCGGCCGCATAGATGCCGTGCGCGCGCGCATGCACGACCGTCAGGATCACCAGCGCCAGCGCCATCAGCGCGTGGCTTGCGCGCCAGACCTCGTAGCGCACCGGCAGCCGCTCGCGAAAGATCCCGAGCCCGATGATCGCCAGAAGGATCAGCAGCGCCGCGACCCCGTCGCGCAGCCGCTCCGAGTTCAGCATCGCCCAGAGCTGGCGCATGGAGCGGGCCGGGTCGTCCCACGGCCCCACAAGCAGCAGCGGATGCGCCAGCACCAGCACCAGCGCGATCGGTGCCGTCCATTTGTGGAATCCCATCGTCACGTCGATGCCGATGCGCCCGGACAGGATCTCGAAGCGGCCGCTGCTGACGAGTTGCAGCAGCATCATCACGCCCC
>CAZMBT010000070.1:0-9461 GCA_964564395.1 uncultured Alkalilacustris sp. | reverse complement strand
GACACCGCCACCACCGTCGCGGTCTTGCAGGGCACCATGATCGCCGTTGATCCGCCCGCCGGCTGATCGCCGCACCCGGCCGGCCGGATTCAGATCAGGCCGGCCTTTCGCGCCGCGGGGCGATAGTTGCGGCTGACCGGAACCTCGGCGCCATCGGCCATCTGCAATGTCACGCGCCCATGGGTGTTGCGCCGCCCCGTCACCGCATCCTGCGCCACCCAGTGCGAGCGATGGACCCGCAGGCCCCGCGCGCCGGCAAGCTCGGCTTCTGCATCGCGCATCCGCATCAGGATGAGTGCGCGCGCCGCGCGGGTGACCACCAGAAGATAGTGATCCTGCGCCTCGAGGCGGATGATCGGCGCGCGCTTCTCCACCGGCAGGTGACGCAGGAAGCGCGCCTGCGCGCTGACATCGGCGTCGGCGGCGGGCGCCGCGCTGCCCCCCTGCCCGCCCAGCAGCCAGCGCAGCACAGTGATCGCGACCGATACCGCGAGCACGATCGCCACGAGGTAGAGGTAATCGGCAAGACCGCCCCAGCCGGGAAACAGCGCCCGGTTGAGAAGCCAGACCCCGGCCGCCAGGATCAGCGCGTATCCGATATCGAGCGCGATCGACCACGCCATGGCCGGTATACGTGCGTGCGGCGGCGCGCCGTCGAGGCGGCGAAACACCAGGTGCAGCACCACGGCGGCCGCCACGACCGCGCCCCAGTAGAAGCCGCGCGCCACGGGCTGCAGCGCGGCATAGGTTCCGAACGGTCCCGCCAGTGTGGCGCCCAGCGTGGCCAACACCCACACAGCGGCCGGCCCTTGTAACTGGCGAAGCGTGAAGGGCAATCGGCGCATCCGGCTGACATCTCGCGCAATTATCGGGCAACTGGCGCAGTGCAGATTGCCCCGATCCGGCGCGTGACGCAATCGCAAGTCCACCACACCAGATTGAAGGCGTGCCCGGATGTCCCTCGACCCCATCCTGTACAGTACCGACGCGATCCGCATTCATGTCCTCGCCGCCGCAGTGACGGTGGTGCTGACGATTGCAATCTTCTGCCTCGCGCGCGGCAGCCGCACGCACCGCATCCTCGGATGGGCGTGGGTCGCGGCGATGGCGGTTGTCGCGGTGTCCAGCTTCGGCATCTACACGATCCGCGTCATCGGCCCGTTCAGCCCCATCCACCTGCTCTCGGCCGGGGTGTTGATCGGTCTGGTCAGCGGCGTTCGCGCCGCGCGTGGCGGCCATGTGCAGGACCACCGCAAGACGATGCTCGGCATGGTCTGGGGCGGGCTGATCATTGCCGGGGGATTCACCTTCCTGCCCGGCCGGATCATGCATGCCACGCTGTTCGGCGGTTGACGCGCCCGCCACCACGACCGGTCGCCGCAGCGATACGACCTTGACTTGCCGGCGCGGAAACGACATGTGGGGGTCGTGCCCATCGCGCTGCCGCGTGAGCAGCCCGCGAAGCGATCGCGGTGAACGACGGGCCGGGGTGCTGCGGCACCCGACCACGGACTCCCGACATCACGCGTGGGGGTAGGTGCGGCGCATGGCGCGCGCATCTCCACTTCACATGTCCGGCGCCGTGACGTCGGGCCAATGGCGGGACCGCCCGCCCCGAAAGGCATGATCTTGACAGACTTTTCCACGCTCGACCTGCACCCCGCGCTCATCCGGGCGCTCGCGGCCGAGGACATCACCGAACCGACCCCGATCCAGAGCCAGGCCATCCCGCATATCCTCGCGGGGCGCGATGTGATGGGCCTTGCGCAGACCGGCACCGGCAAGACGGCGGCTTTCGGCCTGCCGCTGGTGCACATGCTGATGGGCCGCGGCAAGGCCGCGCCGAAGGCGCCGCGCGCACTGATCCTTGCGCCCACCCGCGAGTTGGTCAACCAGATCGCGGCCAGCCTGACCTCGCTGAGCCGCGACATGCCGATCTCGGTCGCAACCGTGGTGGGCGGCGCGTCGATCAATGCGCAGGTCCAGCGGCTGAAGCGCGGCACCGACATCCTCGTGGCGACGCCTGGCCGGCTCATCGACCTTCTGAACCGCGGCGCCGTCACCCTCGGCAGCGCCGAGAAGCTGGTTCTGGACGAGGCGGATCAGATGCTCGATCTGGGCTTCATCCACGCGCTGCGCCGGATCGCGCAGCACCTGCCCGAACGCCGTCAGACCACCCTGTTCTCGGCCACGATGCCCAAGGCGATGGCCGAGCTTTCGGCCACCTATCTGCGCGACCCGGTGCGGGTCCAGGTCACCCCTCCCGGTGTCGCGGCCGAGCGGATCGCGCAGGCGGTGCATTTCATCGACCAGAGCGGCAAGGCGCGGCTTTTGCAGGAGTATCTGAACGCCCATCCGGGTGAGCTTGCGCTGGTGTTCTCGCGCACCAAGCACGGGGCCGAGAAGCTGATGAAGCTGCTCACCAGCTGGGGTTTTCAGGCCGCTTCGATCCATGGCAACAAGAGCCAGGGCCAGCGCGAGCGCGCGCTCAAGGGCTTCCGCAGCGGGCACACGCATGTGCTCGTGGCCACGGATGTCGCGGCGCGCGGGCTGGACATTCCCGCCGTGCGCCATGTCTACAACCTCGACCTGCCGGATGTGCCGGAGGCCTATGTCCACCGCATCGGCCGCACCGCCCGCGCCGGGGCCGAAGGCAACGCGATGGCATTCTGCGCCCCGTCCGAGATCGGATCGCTGCGCGCCATCGAGAAGACGCTCGGCAACCCGTTGCGGATCGCCGGCGGCACGCCCCCGGCCGAGTCGGCGGCGTCCAAACCCGGCCGCCGCCCCGGCGGCGCGCGCGGTGGTGCCGAAGGGCGAAGCCGTCGCCCGCAGCGCCGGCCGCGCAAGGCTGCCTGATCGACGCGCCGCGGCCGCTGATGCGTCACGCCACGGCATGGCCCCCGCCCGACGAGGCGGGGGCCTTTGCACACGTGCTCTTGCGGATACGCGCAGCGGGTTTCAGTGCAGTTTCTCGGTCAGGTTGATCGACACGCACTGGTTATCGATCCCATCGATGGTCATCACCCGGCCCGCCGCTTCGGCATCGAGACCGCAGCGCTTCGCCCAGCGCGGCCAGCTTGCCGGGATCAGCCCGAGAACACGCGCCGCGCCCAGCTCGCGCGCCGAGCGCGTCATCTCGGTGATCAGGTGGGCGTGCACCCGCCGCCGGATCTTTTGGGGTGTGTCATGCGCCACGAAGACCCGCGAAGATTCCCAGATGCTTTCGGCGACGGGAGCCGTGTCATACAGCAGATCCGACGGAATCGAATCCAGCAGCCCGCGCTGCGCATCCCGGATCATGTAGCTGTAGATGCCGCAGCGGGCCGTTGTCGGGGTCAGGCGAATCCCGGCCAGGACCTGGCCGAATTCATGCACCGCCACCCAGCGGCTGGCCGGGGTATCGTACTGGTCGTACTCCATCCCCATCGCCTCGGGCAGATCCCAGCGGTTCTGCACGATGAAGGACTGACGCCGCGCCCGCAGCAGATTGGCGAACAGCTCGCCATGATTGTGCATGTTCCCGAAAGAGAGCGTGGTGGTTTGCATGGTCTTGGTCTCCTTGCTTGGTTGAAAAAACTTCAACCCCGCGCTGGAGGAGACGTGACGCTCAGAGCAGCCGATAATCCTTCGCACGCTGGATTGCCTCGGCGGTGGTGCGGGCGAGGAGCCGTTGCCTGGCCGACGTCAGCCGTGCTTTCAACGCACTTTCCGAGATATTGAGCTTGGCGGCTGCGGCCGCGTGACGATCTCCTGCCGCTATAAGGCGCAGGGCTTCGACTTGCGCATCGGTCAGGCTATCCGGCGGCTCCGTCATGTCATGCAGCCGGTTCACGATCGTCTCGACCCTGCTCATCTCGGCATCGTCGAATTCGCGGTCGCCGCGTGCCGCGCCTGCGATCGTGCGCGAACTCACCGGGCCGCAGGACACCGTGACCCCGTATCGCAGGCCGTACTCGGCCGCCTCCTGCAGGATGCCGAAAGGATCGGGGACATTCATCTCACTCCAACGGCTGGCACCAATGGTCGAAAACCCCCAGCCGATCATGGGGTCGCGCAGCGCATATCCGTTGTTCGTGTAGTGATCCGCCCAATCCTGCCGATACGTCTGAAACATCATCAACGGCGACGCAAAACGGATATGGAGCCCGACGAAGTACCCCGCCGTCGCGATGAGCGACAGCTGATGCAATTCCAGCTCGATACCCTGTTTTACGGACATGTCTTTTTCGGCAGGTCAAACTATGCGCAGCAACCGTAGCTTGCACCAATTGCGATTACAATCCCGCCATACATGTGGAATTGTTGCCTGCTCGTAAAAGCCATGTGACGAAATGTCATAAGGTCGTGGTCGCCCGGGCCGGGCATGTCCGGGCCGCCGACACAGCGTGACCTCGCCAGCGGGTCGCGCGCCACCCCGTCCCCGATACGCTCCGGGCCGGGGTAATCCGTCGGGTCTGCGCCACCGGCCGGGCGCAGCCTCTACGCTGGACTGCGCTGAGGCCGGTCGTCGCCGGGCGGTCAGTCGCGCGATCCGGCCTTGTCGTCTTCTTCCTCGTCGTCCTCCTCGCCGGAGTCGGGCAGGTTGAAGAAGCTGTCCGCATCGCTGAAATCGGCGGCCGCGGCGTCCTCCTTCTCGGCCTCGGGCCGGCTGAGCGAGAAGGATTCCAGCCCCGCGATGGAGGACGGCATCCGCGGCTCGTCCTCCATGTCGAGCGACTGCTCCGTCGAGACCAGCTTGCGGCGTTCGTCATCGGACATCACCGCGCCTTCATCGGCCTTCTTCTTTGCGGCCTTGGCGACGACGGCGTCCAGTTCGCTCTGGCGGCACAGGCCCAGCGCGACCGGATCGATCGGCTGGATATTGTTGATGTTCCAGTGGGTGCGCTCGCGGATCGACTGGATCGTCGGCTTGGTCGTCCCGACGAGTTTGCCGATCTGCGCGTCGGCGAGCTCGGGATGGAACTTGACCAGCCAGAGGATCGCGGCGGGACGGTCCTGTCGCTTGGACAGCGGCGTGTAGCGCGGGCCGCGGCGCTTTTCCTCGCCCACCGATGCGGGGTTATACTTCAGCTTCAGCCGGTGCGCGGGGTCGGCCTCGGCCTTGGCGATCTCGGTCTGATCGAGCTGGTTATGCGCCACGGGATCGAACCCCTTCACGCCGGCGGCGACATCGCCATCGGCGATCCCCTGCACCTCCAGCTCGTGCAACCCGCAGAAATCGGCGATCTGCCGGAAGCTCAGCGTCGTGTTGTCGACCAGCCAGACGGCCGTCGCCTTGGGCATAAGCGGATAATTCATGGCATCCTCCATCACACATCTTCCCCGCGCCGGGAAAACGGCTGCGGGCGGATCGCCCGCGCATCGTCGCTTTCGGGGGGTCTTGGCGTCCTTATACTGGTCGCGGGCGCCATAGAAAAGGGGAAATGCGGTCGGCGCGGCGCCTGCCGATCAGCTGTCGTCGCGCCAGCGGTTGACCATCGGATACCGCCGGTCCAGCCAGAAGGCCCGGCGCGTCAGGCGTGTCCCCGGCGCGGACTGGAAGCGTTTCCACTCGGAAATATAGAGCAGATGCTCGACCCGTTTCACGGTGGCGCGGTCATGCCCCTCTGCCACCAGTTCGGCCACCGACAGCTCGCGGTCCACCAACCCGTACAGAATGGCGTCGAGCACCTCATAGGGCGGCAGGCTGTCCTCGTCGCGCTGGCCCTGCGCAAGCTCGGCCGAGGGCGGCTTGTCGATGATGCGGGGCGGCACCACGATGCCGGCGGGCGCGCGCATCCATGGGCGGTGATTGGCGTTGCGCCAGCGGCAGGTTTCGAAGACCCGCGTCTTGTAGAGGTCCTTGATCGGATTGTAGCCGCCATTCATGTCGCCATAGATCGTGGCATATCCGACGGCGATTTCCGACTTGTTGCCGGTGGTCAGCAGCATCTCGCCAAACTTGTTCGACACCGCCATCAAGAGCAGCCCGCGCAGCCGCGACTGGATGTTTTCCTCGGTGACGTCGGGGGCGTGGCCGGAAAACAGCGGTGCCAGCGTCTGGGTCACGGCACCGCGGGCATCGTCGATCGGCAGATCCTGCAGCGGGCAGCCCAGCCGCGCCGCCAGATCCGCCGCATCTTCCAGCGACTCGGGGGCGGTGTATTCGGATGGCAGGCGCACGCAGCGCACATTCTCGGGGCCCAGCGCATCCGCGGCAATCACCGCCACGAGCGCCGAGTCGATGCCGCCCGACAACCCCAGCAGCGCCTTCGTGAAACCCGATTTGCGCAGGTAGTCGCCGGTCCCCTCGACCATGGCCCTGTAGTCCTGCTCCCAGTCGTCCGGGCGGCGCGGCAGGGTCGCCGGGATCGCGCGCCAGCCGGTATCGCCATGCGCGAAATCGACATGCGCGACGGCCTCGTCAAAGGCGGGGAGCAGAGCGACAAGATCACCGCCGGGGTTGAGCACGAAGCTGGCGCCGTCGAATACCTGATCGTCCTGCCCCCCGACCATGTTGAGATAGACTAGCGGCAGCCCGGTCTCGACCACGCGCGCGACCATATGGCCCATGCGGGTGTCGAAGCGGCCACGCGAATAGGGCGACCCGTTGGGCACCAGCAGCAGCTCGGCACCGGATTCGGCCTGCGCCTCGGCGACGTCGGCGGTCCAGGCATCCTCGCAGATCGGGCTGCCCAGCCGCAGCGGACCCACGCTGTAGGGCCCCGATATATCGCCCGCCACGTAGAGGCGGCATTCGTCAAAGACGCTCTTGTTGGGCAACTGGTGCTTGCGCAGCACCGCCTTGACGCGCCCGTGCTCCAGCACATACCACGCATTGAACAACTGCCCGTTGCCCATCCACGGCCCGCCGACCCCGATGGCCGGTCCCTCGGCGCATGCAGCCGCGAGCGCTTCGATGGTCCGCATCGCATCCGCCGCGAAGGCGGGCTTCGTGACCAGATCCTGCGTCTGGTACCCGGTGATGAACATTTCGGGCAGCGCCAGCATGTCGGCACCGGCCTCGCGGGCGGTGATCCACGCCTCGCGCGCGCGTTGCGCATTCGCGTCGAGCGCGCCGACGGTGGGATTGAGTTGCGCCAGAGTAAGGCGGAATCCGCGGTCCATGAGTGCTCCGTGTCAGGCCGGTGACCTCTTAGCAGAGTTTGCGCCGCAGAAAAGCACCCGGGCGCGAAACCCTTGCCAGCCGCCGGGGGGTCACCTAGGCTGCGCGCGTCGGCGATCAATGCGGCCGCATGGCAGGCGGCCCGGCAAGATCAGGGAGAGAGAGTCGTGGCAGCGATCGATGAGCTGATGAAGGGAAAGCTGGCGCGCCTTGCGCTCATGGCGTCGCTGGCGGCGGTCGCGCCGGTGGCGGTCGGGGCGCAGGACAGCGACGGCGAGGTCGTGACGCAGCAATACGATGATGGCGGCGTCTATGAGGGCACCTTCCGCGACGGGCTGCAACACGGGCACGGCACCTATCGCCTGCCCAACGGCTTCGAATACACCGGCGACTGGGTCGAGGGCGAAATCACCGGCGAGGGCGTTGCGCGTTACCCCAACGGCTCGGTCTATGAAGGCAGCTTCGTGGCCGGCAAGCCGCATGGCACCGGCACCATCACCTTCGCCGATGGCAGCACCTATGAAGGCGAGTGGGTCGAGGGCGTGATGCACGGCACGGGCGTGCAGACCTATGCCGACGGCGTGCGGTATGAAGGCGACTTCGTCGATGGGCAGCCGCACGGCCAGGGGGTGCTCGAACGTCCCGGCGGTTACCGCTACGAGGGCGACTGGGTCGAGGGCGAGAAGCATGGCTCCGCCACCATCACCTATGAGGACGGCGCGGTATATGAGGGCAGCATGGAGGCCGGGGAACGTTCCGGCGAGGGCACGCTGACCCGGCCCGACGGCCTGACCTATGAGGGCGGCTGGGAGGCCGGACGGATACACGGCACCGGACGGCTGGTGCAGCCGGAGGGGGATGTTTACGAAGGCAGTTTCGAGAACGGCCAGCGCTCCGGCGAGGGGCGCGTGGAATATGCCGATGGCGCGGTCTATGAAGGCATGTTCGCCAATGACGCGCGGCACGGCCAGGGCACCTTCACCAGCGATGACGGCTTCGAGTATGTCGGGGAATGGGTCGATGGCCGCATCGAGGGCGAGGGCCGCGCCACCTATCCCGACGGGTCGGTTTACGAGGGCATGTTCCGCGACGGACTCGCCGATGGTCGCGGCGCCATCACCTACCCCGACGGCAGCACCTATGAGGGCGACTGGCGCGACGGCGTCATCGAGGGCGAAGGGATCGCCCGCTACGAAAGCGGGCTGGTCTATGAAGGCGAATTCGTGGATGCGCGCGCCCATGGCCAGGGCCGCATGACCTACCCCGACGGCACCACCTATGAGGGCGACTGGCGCGCCGGAGAACGGCACGGGACCGGCATCGCCACTTTCCCGGATGGCACCGTGTATGAGGGCGACTTCGTTGACGGTGCGCGCCACGGCGAAGGCACCATCCAGATGCCCGACGGTTTCAGTTACAGCGGCGAATGGCGCGACGGCGAAATCCATGGCGAGGGGGTTGCGACCTATTCCAGCGGCGATGTGTATGAAGGCAGCTTCGAGGACGGGCGCCGGCACGGTTTCGGCACGCTGCGTTACGCCAGCGGCGAGGAGCAGAGCGGCATCTGGGAAGGGGGCGCGCTGGTCGATCCGGACGGCGATGCCGCGCGCGACGAAACCCCTCAGGAAACGCCCGAGACCCCCGAAGCGGACGACCCCGAGGCAAACGACCCCGAGGCGGCGACCGACTGATCAGACCGCCGCGCCGGCGTCCAGCCGCGCGAGGAACCCCTCGGCCTCGCCAAGCACCGTTTCACGATGCGCGGGCTCCATCCCGTCCCAGTTGCGGTAGATCCGCGACATGCGCGGGTTGTGCTCGAATCGCGTGCGGTGCCGCGTCAGAAAGTGCCAGTAGAGCTGATTGAACGGGCAGGCGCGCGGCCCGGTGCGGTCCTTTACCCGGTAATGACAGCGCGCGCAGTAATCGGACATCCGGTTGATGTAGGCCCCGCCCGACACATAGGGCTTGGACGCGATCAGCCCGCCATCCGCGAACTGCGACATGCCCAGGGTATTCGGCGCCTCCACCCATTCGACGGCATCGGCATAGACGGACAGGTACCATTCATGCACCTGCTGCGGCGCCACGCCGGCGAGCAAGGCAAAGTTGCCCGTAACCATCAGCCGCTGGATGTGATGGGCATAGGCCTCGTCGCGCGTCTGCTCGACCACATGCGACAGGCAATTCATCCGCGTGGGTGCCCCCCAGTAAAGGGGCGGCAAGTCGCGGTCATGGGCCAGCGTGTTGCGCGCGGTGTAGCTCGGGCCCTCGTGGAAATAGGTGGCCCGCACGAATTCTCGCCAGCCGATGATCTGACGGATGAACCCCTCCGCCGCGTTGATCGGGGCATGGC
>CAZMBT010000069.1:0-9488 GCA_964564395.1 uncultured Alkalilacustris sp. | reverse complement strand
GGCAGGCCTTCGGCGGGCGCGTCGTACAGGCGCCGCAGATCGTGCATGGCAAGGTCGCCCCCATTCACCACGACAGCACGGGCGTGTTTACCGGGCTGCCCGTGCCGCTGCGGGCGACGCGCTATCACTCGCTGATCGTGGCGCGCGACAGCCTGCCGGACACGCTGCATCCGACCGCCTGGCTCGAGGACGGCACCATCATGGGGCTGCGCCATCGCCACCATGATGTCGAGGGGGTACAATTCCACCCTGAGAGCATCGCCTCCGAGCATGGCCATGCACTGCTCGGCAATTTCCTGCAACGCCTTCCGGAGCCGGCATGAGCGACCCGTTCAAACCCCTGATCGCGAACGCCTGCGAGCGGCCGCTGACCCGCGACGAGGCCGAGGCCGCATTCGACATGCTGTTCGAGGGCGAGGCGACCCCGGCACAGATGGGCGGCTTTCTGATGGCGCTGCGCACACGCGGCGAGTCGGTGACCGAATACGCCGCCGCGGCGTCGGTGATGCGCGCCAAATGCAATCCGGTGCGCGCACCGCGCGGTGCCATCGACATCGTCGGAACCGGCGGCGACGGGATGGGCACGCTCAACATCTCGACGGCGGCGGCCTTCGTGGCGGCGGGCGCCGGCGTGGTCGTGGCCAAGCATGGCAACCGCAACCTGAGCTCCAGATCCGGCGCGGCGGATGCGCTCGGCGCGCTGGGCATCGAGGTCATGGTCGGTCCCGACGTCGTCGAACGGTCCATCGCCGAATGCGGCATCGGCTTCATGATGGCCCCGATGCATCACCCCGCCATTCGCCATGTCATGCCCGCGCGTCAGGAGCTGGGCACGCGCACGATCTTCAACATCCTCGGCCCGCTGACCAATCCCGCCGGTGTGACGCGCCAGCTCTCGGGCGCCTTCTCGGCGCATCTGATCCGCCCGATGGCCGAAACTCTGGGGTTGTTGGGTGCCGAGGCCGCCTGGATCGTGCATGGCGACGACGGTACCGACGAATTGTCGATCTGCGGCAGCAGCCGGGTGGCGGCGCTGTCGCAGGGCGAGGTGCACGAGTTTCAGATCCACCCCGAGGATGCGGGGCTGCCCGTGCATCCGTTCGAGGCCATACTGGGCGGAACCCCGGCGGAGAACGCCGCGGCGCTGCGCGCCCTCCTCGACGGCGCGCCCGGCGCTTACCGCGACGCCGTCCTGCTGAATACCGGGGCGGCGCTGGTCGTGGCAGATGTCGCGCCGGATCTGCGCGCCGGTGTCGAGATGGCACGCAAGAGCATCGATTCGGGCGCCGCGCGTGACAAGGTAAACGCGCTGGCGCGCAGCAGCCCCGCAGGCTGATCGACGGCACATCCGGCCGGGTTTGCCCCGCAGCACATCTTCCCTTCGCGCCGATGTCGCGCTAGGCATGGGGCATGGAGACCATTCTCGACAGGATCAAGGCCTACAAGCTGCAGGAAATCGCGGCGGCGAAGGCCGCGCGCCCGATCGGCGCGCTGGAAAACGACGCTGCGGCGGCGACCCCGCCGCGCGGCTTTGCGCAGGCCCTCGCCGACAGCGCTCGCAGCGGCTACGGGCTGATCGCCGAGATCAAGAAGGCCAGCCCGTCGCGCGGCCTTATCCGCGAAGATTTCGACCCGCCGGCGCTGGCACGCGCCTATCGGGACGGCGGGGCCACCTGCCTGTCCGTGCTGACCGACACGCCCTCCTTTCAGGGCGCGCCGGAACACCTGATCGAGGCGCGCACCGCGGCGCCGCTGCCGGTGCTGCGCAAGGACTTTCTGTACGACCCCTACCAGGTGGTCGAGGCACGGGCGATGGGGGCGGACTGCGTTCTCATCATCATGGCGAGCGTCTCCGACACCCAGGCCGCCGAACTCGAGGCCGCCGCGACGCATCACGGAATGGATGTCCTCATCGAGGTGCACACCGCCCCCGAGCTGGAGCGCGCCGCGAAACTGCGTTCTGCGCTGATCGGCATCAACAACCGGGATCTGGGCAGTTTCGAAGTGTCGCTCGATGTGACGCGGCAGCTTGCCCGCAGGGTTCCCGCCGACCGCATGATCGTCGCCGAGAGCGGGCTGCACACCGCCGAAGACCTGGCCGACATGGCCCGCTTCGGGGCGCGTTGCTTCCTTGTCGGCGAGAGCCTGATGCGCGCCGAGGATGTCGCCGGCGCGACGCGCGCGCTGCTCGCCAACCCCCTGAACGCGGATGGTGCGTGATGTCCGGCCTGACCCATTTCGACGCAGAGGGGCACGCCCATATGGTCGATGTAAGCGACAAGCCCGTGACCGGGCGCGTCGCGGTGGCGCGCGGCTGCGTGCGTATGCAGGCCCAGACGCTCGCGCATGTGACCGAAGGGCGCGCGCAAAAGGGCGACGTGCTCGCAGTGGCGCGGCTTGCGGGGATCATGGCGGCCAAGCGCACCTCGGACCTCGTCCCTCTGTGCCATCCCCTGCCGATCACACGCGTTGCGGTCGATCTGACACCGGACGCGGATCTGCCCGGCATACGGATCGAGGCGACGGTGCGCACCACCGGACAGACCGGGGTCGAGATGGAAGCGCTGACCGCCGTGTCGGTGGCCGGGCTTACGGTCTATGACATGCTCAAGGCCGTCGAAAAGACGATGACCATCGGCGACATCGGCCTGGTGATGAAGGATGGCGGCAAGTCGGGCCGGTTCGAGGCGCCCGCATGATCAGCGTCGAATCGGCGCTGCAAAAGGTTCTGGCCCTGGCCGCCCCCCTCGGTGCGGAGGAGGTGCCGCTATCGGCGGCGGCCGGACGGGTGCTCGCCGCATCGGCGCGCGCGAGGCGCGCGCAGCCACCCTTCGATGCCTCGGCAATGGACGGCTATGCGGTCGCCGCGCAGGACCTGGCGCCGGGGACGCGTCTGCGCCTCATCGGCGAGGCGGCCGCCGGGCATGCCTTTGCGGGCGGCGTCGCATCCGGCGAGGCGGTGCGCATCTTCACCGGCGCGCCGGTTCCGGAGGGGGCAGACCGCGTGATCATCCAGGAGGATGTGACGCGCGCGGGCGCGCAGATCACGATCCGTACCGATATCGACTCCGCAACGCATATTCGCCCTGCGGGCAGCGACTTCGGTGCGGATTTCGTGCTGCCCGCGCCGAGGCGGCTGCGCGCTGTCGATCTCGCGCTGCTGGCCGCGATGAATGTCGAGCGGGTGCAGGTGACGCGCCGCCCGGTGGTGGCACTGATCGCAACCGGAGACGAACTGGTCATGCCCGGCGAGACACCGCGCGAGGACCAGATCGTCGCATCCAACATCTTTGCCCTGCAGGCGATGATCGAGGCCGAGGGGGGGGAGGCGCGCCTATTGCCCATTGCGCGCGATACGGCCGACAGCCTGCGCGGGGTGTTCGACCTGGCCGCGGGGGCGGACCTGGTCGTGACGATCGGCGGCGCCTCGGTCGGGACGCATGATCTTGTCGGCAGCGTGGCCGGGGACCTCGGCATGGATCGCGCCTTCTACAAGGTCGCGATGCGGCCGGGCAAGCCGCTCATGGCCGGGCGGCTGCGCGGCGCGGCAATGCTCGGGCTGCCGGGCAACCCGGTGTCCGCCATCGTTTGCGGCATGCTGTTCCTGCTGCCGGCGCTGCGCGCCATGCAAGGGCTCACCGATGTCGCGCCGCAGCCGCGCACAGCGCGTCTGGGCTGCGACGTCGACGCCAACGGCCCGCGCGCGCATTACATGCGCGCAAGGCTGCGCCATACCGGCGCGATGCCCGAGATCACCCCTGTTGCATCGCAAGACAGCGCGTTGCTCGGCATGCTGGCGCAGGCCCACGCGTTGCTGCTGCGCCCGCCGGATGACGCGGCGCGCACGGCCGGAACGCAGGTTCCTTACCTCCCCCTGCCCGCAAGTGCTTGACCCACATCAAGAACGCATGTAGAACACTGGTCAATATTACCGCAGCGGGGAGGCTTGGGATCGAATGCTGACACGCAAACAGATGGATCTACTGCAATTCATTCACACGCGGGTGCAAAGCGACGGGGTCGCACCCTCCTTCGACGAGATGAAGGAAGCGCTTCAGTTGCGCTCAAAATCCGGCATCCATAGGCTGATCACGGCGCTCGAGGAGCGCGGCTTCATCCGGCGGCTCGCCCATCGTGCCCGCGCGATCGAGATCATCCGCATGCCCGAAACGCTGGAGAGCGGCGCGCCCGCATCGGGCGCGCAGGCAAGGACAGGCGGGTTCGAGCCCCGCGTGATCGACGGCGCGCGCAGCGACGCACGCCCCGCAGCCGCCCTGCCCGTTCAAGCGGCCGAAGCAACGGAACTGCCGGTGATGGGCCGCATCGCTGCCGGCACACCGATCGAGGCAATCAGCGACGTGGCGCGCCATGTCGGGGTACCCGGCGACATGGTGTCGGGGCAGGGTCAGCACTACGCGCTGGAAGTGAAAGGCGATTCGATGATCGAGGCCGGCATCAACGACGGCGACATCGTCGTGATCCGCGAACAGGTCACGGCCGACAACGGCGACATCGTCGTCGCCCTGATCCATGACAGCGAGGCCACCCTCAAGCGGCTGCGTCGCAAGGGCGACATGATCGCCCTCGAAGCCGCGAACCCGGCCTATGAAACCCGTCTGCTGCACGCCGACGAAGTGGCAGTGCAGGGAAGGCTCGTCGGACTGATCCGCAGCTACTGACATCGCGCGTGCCGCAGGACACACGGGACGCCCGGCGCATGTCGTGCCGGGGCGGCAAGGGCAACCCTGACATAACGCAACATGCGATGGCGTTGGTCAGTCGCGCGATGTCCATGGGCGACGCCCCGCCGCCTCTCGCGCAGGACGCAAGACCAGTTCGCCATCGCGGCCGGGATGCAGGGATATCGGGCCGGTGTGCTGCAGGAGCGTTCGATCGATGAGCAGGCATCCGGCCAGCGCCGCATCTTCGGATCCCGGTTCAAGGCGCCGTGCGACACGGCTCAATGCAACGCCCCGGCGCACCCCCTGCACGGACTCCGCCGCAACGTCGTCGCCTGCGTCCGGTTCGAGTTCATTGCCCAGAATGATCAGACGACCTTCGCGGCACTGCGCCGCGACCCGGTCGCGTGCGCCCCGCCCCGTCAGATGCACCACTTCATGCCCGCCGACGGTGAAGCGGCGTGTGCCATCGGGTCCCGAAAAGCCGCCTCGGGCATGCGCCGTGGGCGGATCGGCTGCGTCGCCGTCATTCTCGAGCCAGGCGCGCGCGACGAAGCCGTCGCCGCGCGGCTTCGACAAGGCCCGCCCCTGCGGCATCATCACCCCGATGAGCGTCCCGGACTCCGACACCAGAACAGGCGGACGCACCGCGTTGCCCCACCCGACCACAGCCGCCGCGATCAGCGCCGTACCGGCCCAGCGCGCAGAGCCGCGCCACAGGATCAGCCAGACCGCGCCCAGCGCCATCACAGGCAGCACCCAAGCCCCCGGACGCGGCACCGCAACAAGCGCACCGTCGAGGCCGGAGACCCAATGCGCCACCAGCAGAATCCAACGCGTGCCCAGCTCCATCACCGCCAAAGGCACGTGCGACAGCCCGACGGGCGCCAGGACGCCCGCCAGGATGGCCGCAGGCATCACCACGCTGCCCATCAGCGGCACCGTCAGAAGGTTCGCCAGAAGGCCGTACTCGGCGATCCGGTTGAAATGCGCCGCGGCGACCGGTGCGGTCGCAAGGCCTGCCACCAGCGAACACAAGACCACACCGAACAGGGCGCGCGCCCAGCCGGGCAGGACCCGATGCCATTCCGGCCGCCAGGCGCCCAGCGACGAGAACACCACGACCAGCGCTGTCGCCGCAGCGAAGGACATCTGAAACCCCGGCTGCGTCAGGCTGTCGGGGCGCAGCAGCAGCAGGACCGTGGCCGCCATTGCAACCGACCGCAAAGAGATCGCGCGTCGGTCCAGCAGCACCGCGACCAGCATGACGGCCGCCATCACGAAGGCGCGCTGCGTTGCGACATTGCCGCCCGACAGCATCAGGTAGAAGCCGGCTGCGCCGAGCGCGACACCAGCCGCGAGCTTCTTGGTGTTCGCCCGAAGGGCGATCCAGGGGACTAGTGCCAGCCCATAGCGCACGGCCCCGAAGACCAACCCGGTCAGCAACCCCATATGCAGCCCGGAGATCGCGAGCAGATGCGCCAGATTCGCGCCGCGTAGCGCGTCGGTTGTCGAGCGATCGATCCCCGACCGATCACCGGTGAGGATGGCGGCGGCGAAGGCCCCGGGCTGGCCGGGAACGCGCTGGCGCACGGCCTCGGCGATCCGCATGCGCAGCCGCGTCACCTCCAACCCGGCAGACCCGGCCTCCGCCGGCTCCAGCGCCAGGACCGGCGTGCGGGTGTATCCCACCGCGCCCAGCCCCTGAAACCAGGCAAGGCGCCGGTAATCAAAGCCGCCCGGCTCGGCGGGGCCGGATGGCGGCATCAGATGCCCCGTCAGGATGACGCGCATCCCCGGCTCGGGCACGATATGCCCCTGCGCGCCGTGGAGGGCCACACGCACCCGCGTCGGTGTACGCGCGGGCGGGATCCGCGCCAGCACCACATCGTCGAGTGTCAGGCGCTGTCGATCCGAGAGCGAGCGGTCGATTTCCACGATACGTCCCTCGATCGGGCCGTAATAGCGCCATCCAAGCACGGGTTCGGCCACGCCATGCGTACGAACCCCCGCCGCAAGCGCTCCCAGACAGACCAGCCCGGCGGCCGCTGCGACCGGCTGCCAGCGTTCGGGGCCGAACCACCACAGCGCCGCCCCGATCAGCGCCAGCGCGCCAAGACCGGCCCAGACCGACGGCTCGGGCTCGACCGGGGACGCGAGGTAGCCGCCCGCCCCCAGCGCCAGCAGCACCGGCACGAACAGGAACAGGCGCCCGCGCATCGCCGCCAGTGCAAGCAACGGATCGCCCGACCTGAGCACCCTTGTCTCGCCCCTGATCATTGCATAGACACCGCGCATAACGTGGCCCTGTATGGTTTCCGAAAGGTTAACACCGCATGAGCGACACCACCGCGCCGGGCCGGGTCGTGACGCGCTTCGCGCCCTCCCCGACAGGCTTTCTTCATATCGGCGGCGCGCGTACCGCGCTGTTCAACTGGCTTTACGCGCGCGGGCGCGATGGGCGCTTCGTGTTGCGCATCGAGGACACCGACCGCGCCCGTTCGACGCCGGAGGCGACGCAGGCCATCCTTGACGGCTTGCGCTGGCTGGGACTGGACTGGGACGGCGACGCCGTGAGCCAGGCATCGCGCGCGCCTCGGCATGCTGAGGTGGCCGACACCCTCCTGGCGAACGGGCATGCCTACAAGTGTTTTGCAACCGCCGAAGAGATCGACGCGGCCCGCGATGCGGCGCGCGCGCAAGGCCGCTCCACACTGTTTCGCAGCCCGTGGCGCGATGCCGATCCGTCCGCCCACCCCGCCGACAGCCCCTTTGCAGTGCGCTTGAAGGTGCCGCTGGACGGCGAGACCGTCATCACGGACGCTGTTCAGGGCAAGGTGCGCTTTCGCAACGATCAGCTCGACGACATGGTCCTGCTGCGCGGTGACGGCACACCGACCTATATGCTTGCGGTCGTGGTCGATGATCACGACATGGGAGTCACCCATGTGATCCGCGGTGACGACCACCTAAATAACGCCGCCCGTCAGGCACTCCTGTTTCAGGCGATGGGATGGCCACTGCCGGTTTTCGCACATATCCCGTTGATCCATGGCCCGGACGGCAAGAAGCTGTCCAAGCGCCACGGCGCACTGGGCGTGGAGGAATATCGCGCGATGGGCTACCCCGCCGCCGCGATCCGCAACTACCTCGCGCGCCTGGGCTGGAGCCATGGCGATGCGGAGTTCTTCACCACCGCGCAGGCGCTCGAATGGTTCGACCTCGACGCCGTCACCCGTGCGCCGGCGCGGCTCGACTTCAAGAAGCTGGACAACCTGTCAGGTCAGCATATCGCCGGAAGCGACGACGCCGAACTGCTGGAGGAACTTGCGCAGTGGCATGCGGATTTCTGCGGCGCAGAATTGACGTCAACTCAACGTGACGGTTTGCGGCGCGCCATGTTCTGCCTGAAGGACCGGGCCAAGACCTTTCCGCAACTCATTGAAAAAGCACATTTCATCTTGTCCGGCCGCCCCGTCGGGATGGATGACAAGGCCGCGCAGGCACTCGAAACGGTACCCCGCGGTATACTGTCCGAATTGACGCCGCAGCTGCGAAATGCTAGCTGGACGCGCGATAATCTGGAAACGGTCGTGACCGCACATGCGCAGGCACACGGTCTCGGATTGGGGAAACTGGCGCAACCGCTGCGCGCCGTGCTTGCGGGTCGTGCCGCGTCACCGAGTGTCTTTGACATGATGGTCGTTCTCGGACGCGAGGAAACCTTGGCCCGGCTCGAAGATGCAACCGGCTAGATGCAGATGTGCATCAGCCTAGATTGGCATCCGGTCGCCATCGGCGATCGGGGCAACAGGAAAGGGTGACGGATGGCACAGACAGACAAGACCGCGACGTTGAGCTTCAACGGCAAGAGCCTCGAGCTGCCGATACTGACGCCCACGGCGGGACCGGATGTCATCGATATTCGCAAGCTTTACGCCGAAGGCGGCGTCTTCACCTTCGACCCCGGCTTCACATCCACCGCCGCCTGCGCTTCGACGATCACCTACATCGACGGTGACAAGGGGCAGCTTCTGCACCGCGGCTACCCGATCGAAGAGCTGGCGCAGCGGTCGCACTTCCTCGAAGTGTGCTCCCTGCTGCTGTACGGGGAGCTTCCGACAGCCGCGCAGCTCGAGGATTTCGAGGACCGCGTCACCCGCCACACGATGCTCCACGAGCAGATGCAGAATTTCTTCCGCGGCTTCCGCCGCGACGCCCACCCCATGGCCATCATGGTGGGCGTGGTGGGGGCGATGTCGGCCTTCTACCACGACAGCACCGATATCACCGATCCGTGGCAGCGCGAGGTCGCGGCGATCCGGATGATCGCCAAGATGCCGACGATCGCGGCCTGGGCGTACAAGTATTCGCTTGGGCAGCCCTTCGTTTATCCGCGCAACGACCTCGACTATGCCGCGAATTTCCTGCGCATGTGCTTTGCCGTGCCGGCTGAGGATTACGAGGTGAACCCGGTCCTCGCGCGCGCGATGGACCGCATCTTCACCCTGCATGCCGACCACGAGCAGAACGCCTCGACCTCGACGGTGCGGCTCGCCTCGTCCTCCGGGGCCAATCCCTTCGCCTGCATCGCTGCGGGCATCGCCTGCCTGTGGGGGCCGGCGCATGGCGGGGCCAATCAGGCCTGTCTGGAAATGCTGCGCGAGATCGGCACGGTCGACCAGATCCCCGAATACATCAAGCGGGCCAAGGACAAGGACGATCCCTTCCGCCTGATGGGCTTCGGCCACCGAGTCTACAAGAATTTCGATCCGCGCGCCAAGGTGATGAAGGAAAGCGCCGACGAGG
>CAZMBT010000068.1:0-9570 GCA_964564395.1 uncultured Alkalilacustris sp. | reverse complement strand
AGCATCACGCGCGCGCCGTTGACGGTGACCACCTCGGTGATGGCGCGTCCGCCCAGCGTGGCGCCCGCCGCGTGCAGCGCTTCCAGCCTGTCGACGATCCGCGCCAGAACGTCGTATTTCATGTCATCCGGGCAATGCGGCGACATCGTCGGCGAGGCGTAGGTGACCGGCAGCGCGCGCCGCAGATCGGACATGCTGTGTTCGGGGTTGCGATCCAGCAGCTTGCACAGCTCCACCGCGACGCGCAGGCCGCAATCGTAGCCGCGCCCGATCGGCGGGGCCAGGAAGTAGTGGCCCGATTTCTCGAACCCGGCCAGCGCCCCCAGCCGGTGCACGCGCCGTTTCATGTGGCTGTGGCCGGTCTTCCAGTAATCGGCTTTCGCGCCGGCGGCGCGCAGCACCGGGTCCGAAGCGAACAGCCCTGTCGATTTCACATCGGCCACGAAGGTCGCACCCGGATACATCTGCGCCAGATCGCGGGCCATGATCACGCCGACCTTGTCGGCAAATATCTCCTCGCCGCTGTCATCGACGACGCCGCAGCGATCGCCGTCGCCGTCGAAGCCCAGCGCCAGATCGGCGCCGGAGCGGCGCACCGCGGCGGCCATGTCCTCCAGCATCTCCATGTCTTCGGGATTCGGGTTGTAGTTTGGAAAGCTGTAATCGAGCGTGTCGTGCAGCGGCAACACCTCTGCGCCGATACGCTCCAGCAGGCTGGGCGCGAAGGCGCTCGCGGTGCCGTTGCCGGTGGCACAGACCACCCTGAGCGGGCGCGACAGCCGGAAATCCCCGGCCAGATCGTCGAGATAAGCCTCGGCGACACCATCCACGAACTCCCAGCCGCCGCCCGGGCGCGCCACGCCGCGCCCCTCCAGCACGATGTCGCGCAGCTCGGCCATTTCGTCGGGGCCGTGGGTGAGCGGGCGCTCGAACCCCATCTTCACCCCGGTCCAGCCATTGGGGTTGTGGCTGGCCGTGACCATGGCGACGGCGGGGGTATCGAGATGGAACTGCGCGAAATAGGCCATCGGCGACAGCGCGGGCCCGATATCCCTGACGTGAATCCCGGCCTGTATCAGCCCCAGAGTGAGCGCCTGCTTGATGGCAAGCGAATAGTCGCGGTAGTCGTTGCCGACCGCGATGACGGGGTCCAGCCCGTGCGCCTGCATCTGCGTGCCCAGCCCCAACCCCAGCGCCGTCACCCCTGGCAGGTTGATGTCTTCGGGGTATTTCCAGCGCGCGTCATACTCGCGAAATCCGCTCGGCGCGATCATCGGGTCGCGCAGGAATTCCCAGCTGTTCGGAATGGACTGCGTCAGGGGTCGGGTCATGAACTGCTCCGTGAATGCAAGCGCGTCAATCGGTGGACACGGGCCGCGCAACGTCCCGGCGGCGGCGCCGTTCTAGGCGGCTACGCGCCCGGCGTCACGCGGAAACCTGCTCACGCAGGATCGACGCGGTCATGGACAGCATCAGGTAGATGCCCGCGAAGATGAGCAGCGCCAGCGCGGTGTTCTCGACGGCGCGCGGATAGCTCGGCTCGTCCGGGGCGACGGGATTCACGCCCATCGACAGGTAGCGCACCTGGCGGTCGGCCTCGACGCGCGCGGCTTCGAGCTGCTGCATCGCCTGCGACAGCATCATCTGCCGAGTCTCGACCTCGGCTTCGGCCATGACCAGCTGGCTGCGGATGCGCGCCAGCGACTCGCCTGTCTCGCTGCCCTCGGTCAGCTGCGCGCGCAGATCGCTGATCTCGTTTCGCAGACTCTCGATCCGGCGCTCCAGCGGCTGCACGCGGGCCGGGTTCGGCCGCTCATTGGTGAGCAGCTCCTGCAGCGACAGCCGCGCCTGGGTCAACTCGCCTTGCAGCGTGGCGATCTGGCTGGTCAGCAGCTCGACCTCGATATCGCTCGACATGACCTCGAAGCGTTCCTGCAGGTCCACGACGCGCTGGCGGGCCTCGCGCACGCTTTGCTCGGCCTCCTCGAAATTGCGCCGCGCGCCCTCCATCTGATCCCCGCGCAGACGGCTGGTAAGCTGGTCAACCTGTTCCTCGGCATAGGAAACAAGCGCGCGCGAGAAGGCCTCGCTGGTGTCGGGGTCGGCGGCGATCACCTCCATGCGGATGATACCCTCGGTGGGATCGTAGCCGATATTCACGTTGCGCTGATACAGCCTGTAGGCCGCCTCGTCGCTGGCATCCGTGTCAAGGCGACGAACGGGGTCGATCCAGTCCTGGCTGAAATGCGCCTTGAAGCCGTGCTCGGCGTCCAGCCGGCGCATCGCTTCGCGCGATTCGAGATAGGATTGCACCGTTATCGAATCCTGTGATGTTGCGAGGCCGGTGCCCGAGAACAGCCCCGACAACCCGTTGCCGGCGCCGCCCGCGCCCTGCATATCGGCCTGCTGGATGACGAATTCCGCATGCGTCGCATAAAGCGGCGTGGCGATGCGGGTATAGTAGTAGCCCGCGATCAGCGTCGGCAGCAGCACGAACACCACCAGCCGCGCGGCCAGCAGCATCAGCCGCCGCCGCCGCCGCTTCGCGATGTCGCGCTGTATCTCCATCACCTCGCTTTCCGGGCTCGGCGCCGGGGCGAAGTCGGTCGATGGGGTGGCATTCGGGCGGTAGGTCTGCGGCAACTGCGAGGCGGTGGCCGGGGCGGCGGTGCCGCTTGCGACCGCCTGGCTGCGCTGGGCGTCCGAGACCACCAGATCGAGCATGCTGGAGCGCTTGAACGGATCGATCCCGCGCATGCGCAGAAGCCGCACGGCATCGAGATCGGATCTCGGCTGCAATCCGTG
Organism: uncultured Alkalilacustris sp.; assembly: GCA_964564395.1. GTDB lineage: Bacteria > Pseudomonadota > Alphaproteobacteria > Rhodobacterales > Rhodobacteraceae > Alkalilacustris. The sequence goes on along the minus strand of CAZMBT010000068.1, from coordinate 6,765 downwards.
GCGTTGTGCGACCCGCCGCGCGAGGCGAAGCTGGCGCGCGCTCAGCCCCTCGGCCCGGATCGCGGCCCGTGCCGCTTCCGCCTCGGCCTCGGGGTCGCCCAGAACATTGTCCGGCCCCGCGGTCGGGAAACGCTCGGCCCCGAAACCGTCCTGTGGCGTGTCGTCCGCGCTGTTGGACAGCGTGTCGCCGGCGCTGTCGACGTCGCCGCGCGGGGTGCGCCGGATGCGGAATTTCTTGGCCCTAGGTTTGGTAGTCATACATTCGCTTCGCTTCTTCCAGGGTGTCGAAGATGTGCAGCCGTCCGTTGCGCAGGACGGCCGCGCTGCGACAGAATTTCTCGAGCGTGGCGGGCTGATGCGACACGATGACGACCGTGGCATCGCGCAGCCGGTCGAACAGGATGGCGCCTGCGCGCCGGTTGAAGTCGGTGTCGGTGGTGGCGGGCATTCCCTCGTCGATCAGGTATATATCGAATTCCAGCGCCAGCATCAGCGAAAAGTTGAGCCGCGCGCGCATGCCGTGGCTGTAGGTCCCGACCGGCATGTCGAAATACTCGTCGATATCGGCCAGCCAGCGGCAGAATGCCTCCACGTAATCGGGGTCCAGCCCGTACAGACGGGCGATATAGCGCACATTCTCGGTTCCGCTGTGGCGGCTGACCAGACCGCCCATGAAGCCCAGCGGAAAGGATATGCGGCAGCGCCGCCGGATCTCGCCCTCATCCGGTTTTTCCAGCCCGCACATCATGTTCACCAGCGTGGTCTTGCCGGTGCCGTTGGGCGCCAGAATCCCCAACGAATTCCCCAACCTGACCCGAAACGAGGCCCGGTCGAGAATCACCTTGCGCTGCGTTCCGGTCCAGAACGACTTGCTGACGCCGCTGAATTCGAGCATTCAACCGGGCACTCCCCTTCATGCACCGGGTCGGGCGCATCTTGCTGACCGTGATACAACCAGCGTAACTTGGCGCAACTATGGCGTATTCGGGAAAGATTTTCCAACGGGTTGTACGTTGCGTGACGTCCGGCACGGCGCGGTCGGCGCGCCGCCGCCGCCGGGGTGCACAGGCGTGATGCCGAAGGACGAGGCGCAACATCTCGCCGCACGGATCAAGGGGTGCCGGCTGTGCGCTGCGCGCTTCGCCGCCACGCGCACGGCACATGCGCCGCGCCCGGTGCCGTGGTTCGACGCCCGCGCGCGGCTGCTGGTCGCGGGGCAGGCGCCCGGCACGCGGGTGCATGCGTCCGGCCGGCCCTTCGATGACCGCTCGGGCGCGCGGTTGCGCGAATGGCTGGGGCTGGACGAGGCGGCATTCTACGACCGGTCGCGTGTCGCCATCGTGCCCATGGCGTTCTGTTTTCCGGGACAGGATGCGCGCGGGGCCGATCTGGCGCCGCCGCGGGTCTGTGCACAGACATGGCATGCGCAGGTGATGCGCGCATTGCCGCGGCTTCGGCTGCGGGTGGTGATCGGAGCGCATGCGCTGCGCTGGCATCTGGGCGCCCATGGCAACGTCACCCGGGCTGTGGCCGATTGGCGCGCGCATGCGCCGGACTGCTTTCCCTTGCCGCACCCGTCCTGGCGCAATACGGCATGGCTGCGGCGCAATCCGTGGTTCGAGGCCGAGCTGGTGCCGCGGTTGCGCGAACAGGTTGCAAGGGTGATGACCGATGACTGACACTCCGCTTGGCGAGGCGCTGCAGGCGCTGCACGAGGCCCCCGAGGATGAGTCGGCGCGACTGCGGTTCTATGCCCGGCTCGCCGATGGGGAGTTGGTGCTGCTTCTGGCGCGCGAAGTGGACGGTGCACAGCTGGAGCCCGAGCTGTTCGACCTTGAGGCGGGGCGCTTCGTGCTGGCCTTTGACAGCGAGGCCGCGCTGGCGGAGTTCTCGGGCGGCGTCGCGGCTTATGCGGCGGTGCCGGGGCGTGTGCTTGCGCAGATGCTGGCGGGGCAGGGCGTCGGGTTGGGGGTCAATCTGGGACGGCCCGGGGCGCAGCTTCTGCCGCCCGAGGTGATGGACTGGTTCGCGCAAACGCTGCAATCGGCACCGCGCGAAATCACCGCGCGCCCGTCCGAGGTGCATGCGCCGCATGACGTGCCCGAGGCGCTGGTGACGGCGCTGGACGGGGCGCTGGCGCGGGCCGAGGGGCTGGCGGCGTGTGCGTGCCTTGTCGGCGTCACGGATGAGCGCGGCGTGCGACGCACGCTGCTCGCCTTCATCGATGCGCGCGAGGGGGCGCAGGCGGCGCTGACGCGCGCGGCGAGCGAGGCGCTGACCTTCTCGGGCGCCGAGGCGGATGCGCTGGATGTGGGGTTTCTGGCATCGGATGGCGAGTTGGCCCGTCGGCTTTCGCGTGTCGCGCTGCGCTTCGAGATGACCGCGCCGCCGGCGCCGGACGGCCCCGTGCGCGAGGAACCGCCGCAGCCGCCCCGCCTGCGCTGAGCCGACCCTGTCACGGCGGCTCATGTCGTCTTGGCGTGGGGTATCCAGGTACCTAATTTGTAACATACTGCTAAATATGGATTAATTGTAGATTGTGCCCCTTGACCCTGCGTGCAGGATGCGTAGAAGAGGCGCATCCGAGTATGGCGGGCGCCAGCGTCCCGCGACCACCCATCCGATAGGGCGAGACATGAAAACCTACAGCGCGAAACCCGCGGATATCGACAAGAAATGGATCCTGATCGACGCCGAGGGCGTCGTTCTGGGCCGGCTTGCCTCGATCATCGCGATGCGCCTGCGCGGCAAGCACAAGGCAGGCTTCACCCCGCACATGGACATGGGCGACAACGTGATCGTCATCAATGCCGACAAGGTCCAGATGACCGGCAAGAAGCGCAACGACAAGGTCTATTACTGGCACACCGGCTATCCGGGCGGCATCAAGAACCGTACCGCGCGGCAGATCCTCGAAGGCGCTCATCCCGAGCGCGTGATCATGAAGGCCGTGCAGCGCATGCTGCCGGGCAACCGTCTGTCGCGCCAGCAGATGACCAATCTGCGTGTCTATGCCGGTGGCGAGCACCCGCACGAGGCGCAGCAGCCCGAAGTGCTGGATGTCAAATCCATGAACAGCAAGAATACCCGGAGCGCATGACAATGGCCGAAGACGTCAAGACCCTCGATGACCTGAAAACGGTTGTCACCGGCAGCGATGCGCCCGACGCCGATCAGGCCCCCGCGCGTGAACCGCAGCGCGACAGCCTCGGCCGGTCCTACGCGACCGGAAAGCGCAAGGATGCGGTGGCGCGCGTCTGGATCAAGCCCGGCTCCGGCCGCGTGACCGTGAACGGCAAGGAACTGAACAAGTATTTCGCCCGGCCGGTGCTGCAGATGATTCTGCGTCAGCCTTTCCAGGTGGCGGGTGTCACGGACCAGTTCGACGTGATGGCCACGGTCAAGGGCGGCGGGCTGTCGGGTCAGGCCGGCGCCGTCAAGCACGGCATCTCCAAGGCGCTGCAGCTTTACGATCCGGCGCTGCGCGCCCCGCTCAAGGCCGCGGGCTTTCTGACCCGCGACGCCCGTGTGGTGGAGCGCAAGAAGTTCGGCCGCGCCAAGGCGCGCCGCAGCTTCCAGTTCTCCAAGCGCTGAGCGGACACACGCTTGGCTATCGCAAAGGACCCGCGGTTGGAGCGGGTCCTTTGTTGTTGCGGTCCAGGGACACGTGCGGAAGGGGCAGGCGGTCACAAAACACTGGCCAGCCGCGTGTCGTCAGGCTACCTTTGACGCTCCCTGTCGATAAGGTGGGCCGGTAGGGGGACGTCGAAGTTGGTTGTTTTGGCCGAGGAGTTCCCGCCATGTTCCGCTTGTTCTTCGCTACCGTAGGTGTGCTGCTGCTTGGAGTCACTTCGGCTGACGCATGGACCCGTATCGCCACCGAGGCCGAGTATCGCGCGCAGGTCGCGGATCGTCCGCAGGTTGATACCGAGGGACGGGGGCAAGTGATCTTTCACGGCGATGGTACTGTCACCGGGGAATGGTCTGGTCAAACCGTCAGCGGGGCATGGCAATGGCATCAGGGCTTCCTCTGTCGCAACCTGCTCATCGGCGACCGGGAAACGGGCACCAACTGCCTGCTCTCGGAAATCCGTGGAAATCAGTTGCGTGGTACGCAGGATCAGGGTCGCGGCAACGTGACCGTCACCACCTTGCAATAGATTTTCCTATCGTGTTTGAGGAGGTTGGGGGAATCAGCGGTTCCGCCTTGGGCGCCGCTGCCGGACCTCCTGACACGCAACCGCGCTGTCGCGACACGCTACGGAAGCTGCCGGCGCATCGAGGCCCTCGTAGTCGGGCAGGGACGGCAGTATCGTGCTGACGCGGCACGATGCCTTGTGGCGGGTCGGGCAGGCGCATGATAAGGTTTCCCCATGTTTGATGATGCCTCCGAAAAGCTGCTGACCCATTACGTCGACGGGGCCTGGCGGGCGCCGTACTCGACCGTCGCGCACACCGTCACCAACCCGGCAACCGAACGCGAGCTGGGCCGTATCGTGCTGGCTGGTGCCGAAGACGTGGAACGCGCCGTCGCCGCGGCCAAGAGCGCCTTCCCGGCCTACTCGCAGACCCCCAAGAGCGAACGCATCGCCCTGCTCAACCGCATCGGCGAGGTGATCGAAGCGCGGCTCGAGGACCTGGCGATCGCCATCTCCTGCGAGATGGGCGCGCCCATCACCATGGCGCGCGAGATGCAGGCCGCCGTTGCGCTGGAGCATCTGCGCGGTTTCGTCGAGGCGCTCGACTGTCAGTCCGAGCGCGCGGCGCTGCCCGGCGGGCACGACGTGATGCTGCGTGAGGCCGTCGGGGTCTGTGCGCTGATCACGCCCTGGAACTGGCCGATCAACCAGATCACGCTCAAGGTGTTTCCCGCGATCGCGGCGGGGGCGACATGCGTGCTCAAACCGTCGGAGTATACACCGCTTTCGGCCATGATCTTCGCCGACATCCTGCATGAGGCCGGCGTGCCGGCGGGCGTGTTCAACATGATCCAGGGGGATGGCGCCGGCGCCGGCGCGCCGCTGGTGGCACATTGCGACATCGACATGGTATCCTTCACCGGATCGACCCGTGCGGGGCGCGAGATCGCGCAGACCGCCATCGGCGACATCAAGCGCGTCGCGCTGGAGCTGGGCGGCAAGTCGCCCAATCTGGTCTTTGCCGATTGCGATGCAGCGCTGGAGGCGCGCGTGCGCCACGCCGTGGCCGAGTGTTTTCTCAATACCGGCCAGTCCTGCGATGCGCCCACCCGCCTGCTGGTCGAGCGTCCGGTCTATGAGCGTGTCGTCGAGATCGCCGCCGAGGCGGCGCGCGCCACACGGCTGGGTGATCCGGCGTCCGAAGGCGACCATCTCGGCCCGCTGGTCAGCGACGTGCAGTTCGACAAGGTGCAACGCCTGATCGAAACCGGAATTGCCGAGGGGGCGCGGCTGGTGGCCGGCGGCCCCGGCCGTGCCGAGGGGTTCGAGTGCGGCTACTGGGCGCGGCCAACGGTCTTTGCCGATGTGGCCCCCGGCATGACCATCGAGCGCGAGGAAATCTTCGGGCCGGTCCTGTCCATCACCCCTTTCGACACCGAGGATGAAGGCGTCGCCATCGCGAATGACACGCCCTACGGGCTGGCCGCCTATATCCAGACCGGGGACCGCAGTCGCGCCGAGCGTGTCGCGCGGCGCCTGCGTGCGGGCGCAGTGCATGTCAACGGCAAGAGCATGGACTACGGCGCCCCGTTCGGCGGCATGAAGATGTCGGGCATCGGGCGTGAGGGCGGCAGCCTGGGGCTGGAAGAGTTTCAGGAAGTCAAGACCCTGCACATGGACTTCTGAAGGACCGCACACCCAGGGGCGACCCGCAAGGAGCGCGTCAGCCCCCGTCCGGGAACCACAGCCCCGGCTCGGCGATCTCGACCGAATTCCCCGCCGGATCGCGGAAATAGATCGAGCGCGCACCGTTGGGCCAGGCGAAATCGGCCTCGATCTCGACGCCGCTGCCTTCGAGGTGGCGCCGCCATTGCGGCAGATCCGCGCCATCCGCCGCCAGGCAGACATGGCCCGGCCCGCGCGCTCCGTGCGGCGGCACGGGAAGGCGCGGATTGTTCGGCGGTTTCTCGGTCTCGTCGGGGTTGAAGATCAGCAGCACGCCGGTGCCCAACCTGAAGAAAACATGCCGCGCGTCGACGCGGATCAGCCGCTCCAACCCCAGCAGACGGCCGTAGAAATCCTCGGCCGCGTCAAGATCCTGCGCGTAAAGCGCGGCTTCCAGAATATGGCTGAGCGTCGGGCGGTCCATCGTCACCCTCCCGTTACAAGGATATGTCACCGGATACATACTACCATATACAGGGCTTGCCAGCGGGGAAAGCCGAGATATAGTTTCAACCAGTATCGGGCGCCACGCGCCGCGCGGAGTCCGGCCAGAACAGGGCTGAATGGTCGATGGATGGGAGCTTCAGACAGGGATTCGTGCGCGAGGCTGCGGGCACACGGCATTTTCCGGCGCTGGTGCTGAATGCCGATTACCGGCCGTTGTCCTATTATCCGCTGTCGTTGTGGCCATGGCAGGATGCGATCAAGGCCGCCTGGCTCGACCGGGTCGATATCGTGGCGGAATATGAGGAGGTCGTGCGCAGCCCGCGCATGCAGATCCGCATCCCCTCGGTCGTGGTGCTGCGCGATTTCGTCAAGCCGCTCAAGCGGGCGGCGTTCACCCGGTTCAACCTCTTCCTGCGCGACGAGTTTTCCTGCCAGTACTGCGGTGCGACCTCGG
>CAZMBT010000067.1:0-9675 GCA_964564395.1 uncultured Alkalilacustris sp. | reverse complement strand
ATCAGGCGTTCCAGCCCGAACGCCGCCACCACGTCATCCAGCACCGCACCGCCCTGGCGCCGCGCGGCGGCATAGGTGAGGACTTCGCGCGGCGACAGCTGATCCGGGAAACCCGCAGTCTGCGGTGTGACGCCCATCCGTGCCCGTGCCGCAGCGCTGCCGGCCGCGTGCCCGAAGATGCGCACCTGCCCGGCATCGGGCGGGCGCAGCCCCATGAGCATCGATAGCGCGGTCGATTTCCCCGCACCGTTCGGGCCCAGCAGGCCCAGCGCCTCGGCACTGTCCAGGTGCAGCGACAGGCCCTGTACGGCCTTCACCGCCCCATATGACTTCACAAGCCCATGTGCCTCGATCGGTCGGTTCATCCTCTTCCCCGCATGCTGGCGTCGGCGCTTCTCGGCAAGGAAGGGGTAATGCAGTCTGTCGCGGTCGTGAAGGACGGTTTTGCCGAACCGCCCGAACAGCGCATGATTGCGCCAAGCTGTCGTCGGGCATCTCACGAAATTGCCGCGCCGATGATACATCCACGGCGATGGATGTGAACCGCGCCTGGCGGCATCCCGAAAGTCCTGGCTGCGATCCTTTCATGTCCGGGCATGTCCGCGTAGCTGCATGCCCGGCAGGGGCTGAGGCCAGGGCCTTCCTCGCGCCGCGGGTCCGGCGCGGCCGCACGCCGAGCGTCTCGCCCAGCAGGACTGGCGTAAGCACTGGGCGCGCCGGGTCAGCGCCGCAGAACCAGTTGATTGTTGGAGATTTCGATCGTGGCGAAGCGTTCGAGATAGCTCATCCCGAGCAGCGAGATATCCATCTCCTGCTCGTTCACCCAGGCTGTAACACCGCGATCATGCATGTCGCCCAACGCGACATCGGACAATTGCACGCGCGCCGTGCGTACCGTGCCATTCGCGGTGCGCGCGCGTCCGTAATAGCCCAGTTCCTCAGGGTCGATTCCGACCTGTCGCGCATCGGCGCGCGACAGCACGACCGAAGAGGCGCCCGTATCGACCATGAAATTGATCGGCTCTCCCTCGATGTCGAGGACCATGTAGAAATGTCCGTCATGGGCGCGCGGGACGACGATTCGGCCTTCGTCGCTCACGATGGTCTGTCGGGGCATGACCGTCTGACGAATGTCGGGCCACAGGCCGACCGCCGCGATCAGACCGACGAATATGAGCGCCCAGATTACCGCCTGCTGCAACAGATGTCCGAGCTGATTCCTGTTGCGCAACAGCAGGATGCTGATCAGCACCGTGCCCAGCAGGGCGAGATAAGCCAGTCGCCCGAAAACGTCACCATCCATGCGCCACTCCTTCCTCGCCCAATGTAGGGGCGCAGCCGCGCGATGTCAGCAGCATCTGCGCCTGATTGCAGAGGGTTGCCCGATACAGGCGCCGGTGCTGTGGATGCCGCGACGCAGAAAAACTGCACACAGAGCTTGAAATGTCGCTTTCAGTTTGTATTGTGTCGCAAAACATCCAACCGCGCCGCCTGAAGGGTGGAAGCGGCGCCCGCGCCGATCGAGCGCGATGGCGGGTCCACGGCGCCCAAGCCGGACAAGTCGTCAGCGAAGCCCCGGGCAAGCCGGGGTTGTCCGGGTCCTGTGGGCCCTGATGGCGCGTATGGAGAACCGGAATACGGCGATGCGGAGCCTCCGCGCGCCGATAGCAAGAGTGACAGAGGAGCCTGACATGTCGGATGCCCATGACCGGAGCGCGAACGAAGACCTCGATCTTCAGGAACAGGTCTACGGCGACGACCCGCTGCAAGACCGCGAAACGGATCACTACCGCAAGGAATACGTGATGACGTTCGTGGACAAGTGGGACGAACTGATCGACTGGCGCGGCCGTGCCGAGAGCGAGGGCCAGTTCTTCATCGATATCCTGCGGGCGCGGGGCAAGCAGTCGGTTCTCGACGTGGCTGCCGGCACCGGCTTCCACTCGGTCCGGCTGATCGAGGCGGGTTTCGACGTGGTCACCGCGGACGGGTCGGCGGCGATGCTGGCCAAGGCATTCGCGAACGGGCAGGCCCGCGGACACATCCTGAAGACGGTTCAGGCCGACTGGCGCTGGCTCAACCGCGACGTCAACGGGAAATACGACGCGATTATCTGCCTCGGCAACTCCTTCACCCATCTGCACGAGGAGAAGGATCGCCGCCGTGCGCTGGCCGAGTTCTACGCCGCGCTCAAGCATGACGGTATCCTGATCCTCGATCAGCGCAATTACGACGCCATGCTCGACCAGGGCTTTTCTACCAAGCACAAGTACTACTACTGCGGCGATCAGGTCACCGCCGAACCCGAGCATGTCGACGAAGGTCTGTGCCGGATGAAATACACCTTCCCCGACGGTTCGGACTACACGCTCAACATGTGCCCGATCCGCAAGAACTATGTCCGCCGCCTTCTGGGCGAGGCCGGGTTCGAGCGCGTGCGCACCTACGGTGATTTCCAGGAAACCTACGCCGAGGACGACCCGGATTTCTTCATCCATGTGGCCGAGAAGTCGTCGATGCATCTGGTGCGGTGGGGCGGCGCGGTCGCCGAGGGCCAGACCGACATCCGCGACGTCACCGAAAACTACTATGACAGTGACGACGCGGACACGTTCTATTCCACGATCTGGGGCGGCGAGGATCTGCATATCGGGCTCTATGACGTCAGCAACGACATCCGCGAGGCATCGGACGCCACGATCTTCCGCATGGCCGACAAGCTGACGAAGCTGGCCCCCGATACGCGCGTGCTCGACATGGGATCGGGCTATGGCGGGGCGATGCGTCGCCTGGTGCAGAAATTCGACTGCAAGGCCGTGGGCCTGAACATCTCGGCCATCCAGAACGACTATAACCGCAAGAAGATCCGCGAAGCCGGGCTGGGCGACCGCATCGAGGTGCGCCACGGTGTGTTCGAGGATGTGCCGGCCGACGATGCCAGCTTCGACGTGGCCTGGAGCCAGGACAGCTTCCTGCACTCCGATCAACGCGAGAAGGTGCTGGCCGAGGCCTGGCGCGTGCTCAAGCCGGGTGGCGAGCTCGTTTTCACCGACCCGATGCAGGCGGACAATGTGCCGCCGGGTGTTCTGCAGCCGGTCTATGATCGACTGCAGCTCAACTCGCTGGGGTCGATGCGCTTCTACCGCGAGGCGGCCGAGGCGCTCGGCTTTGAAACCGTCGAGCAGGAAGACCTGACCCATGAGCTGCGCGCCCACTACGCGCGGGTTCGTGAGGAAATGCTCAAGAACTACGACCGGCTGGTCGAGGCGGGCTCCTCGAAGGAGTATCTCGACAAGATGGCGGTCGGTCTCGAGAACTGGGTCAAGGCCGCTGATGCCGGGCATCTGGCCTGGGGCATCCAGCTGTTCCGCAAGCCGGCCTGAAGCGGCCATTTGCACTTGGGGACGGGTCGTGTGTCGGCCCGTCCCGGCGCATGCTATCAATCAAGAGGACAGGCCAATGGATGCAACCGGCTTTGATCCGGACCGACGTGTCAATGTCTCCTTCGAGCTATTCCCGCCGAAGACCGACCGGGGCATCGAGACACTCGGCAAGACGGTGGATCGTCTGGAATGGGCGCAACCGTCGTATTTTTCTGTAACCTACGGGGCTGGCGGCGGAACCCGCGACAGCACCCACCGAGTCGTGGACATGGTGCGTGGGCGCACGCAGCGGCCGGTCGCGCAGCATCTGACCTGCGTCGGGGCGAGTCGCGATGAAATCGCGCGTCAGGCGCGTGCGCTCTGGGATGACGGCATCCGCAAGATCGTGGCGCTGCGCGGCGACCTTCCCGAAGGTCAGAGTCTGCCCGAGGACGGCTATTCCGATGCCGCCCAGCTGGTCACCGCGTTGCGCGACGTCGCGGATTTCGACATCTCCGTGGCCGCCTATCCCGAGCCGCACCCGGACTCGCGCGGTGCGCAGGCGGATCTCGACTATCTCAAGCGCAAGATGGACGCCGGTGCCAGCCGCGCGATCACCCAGTTCGTGTTCGACACCGACACGATCCTGCGCTTCATCGACCGGGTACGTGCCGCAGGCATCACGATGCCGATCGTTCCCGGAATCATGCCGGTCCATAATCTGGCATCGCTCAAGCGCTTCGCGGCGGGGTGCGGGGCCACGATTCCGGCATGGCTCGAGCAGATGTTCGACGGGCTCGACGACAACCCCGAGCTGCGTGCCATGGTCGCGACCAGCGTGGCGACCGAGCAATGTCGACAACTGATGGCAGCCGGGATACATGACTTTCACATCTACACCCTCAACAAGGCGGATGTGACACTCGCCATCTGCCGCGCACTTGGCCTGCCGGTGGATATCCCGGCGCAAGCCGCAGCCTGAGCGGTCAGGAGGACCCCGAAATGTCAGCAAGCGACAGCCTGCATGCACTGGCGCGCGAGCGCATCCTCGTGCTCGACGGCGCAATGGGCACGATGATCCAGAACACGAAGCCCGACGAGGCGACCTACCGCGCCCAGCGGTTCAAGGATCATCCCGGCGACGTGGCGGGCAACAACGAGTTGCTCAGCCTGACCGCCCCGGACATGATCCGCGAGATCCATCGCCAGTTCCTGGAGGCGGGCGCCGATATCCTGACCTCCAACACCTTCGGCGCGAATGCCATCAGCCAGGCCGATTACGAGATGGAGGATCTGGTCGAGGAGCTGAACGTGGAGTCCGTCCGTCTTGCACGCGAGGCGATCGATGCGGCCGATATGGGCGGGCGGAACGGTTTCGTGGCCGGCGCGATCGGCCCGACGAACCAGACCGCCAGCATTTCGCCCGATGTCAACGACCCGGGTTTTCGCAAGGTAAGCTTCAACGATCTGGCGAAGGCATATGGCGAGGCCGCGCGCGGGCTGATCAAGGGCGGTGCCGATCTGATCCTGCTGGAGACGATTTTCGACACGCTCAACGCCAAGGCCGCGATCTACGCCATCGAGACGCTGCGCGACGAGATGGAGGTGCCGCCGCTGATGATCTCGGGCACCATTACCGACCGCTCGGGGCGCACTCTGACCGGCCAGACGCCCGAGGCGTTCTGGGCCTCGGTCAGCCACGCGCGGCCGTTTTCGGTGGGGCTGAACTGCGCGCTGGGCGCAGCGGAGATGCGCGCGCATGTGCGCACCCTTGCGGGGATCGCCGACACCCTTGTCAGCGCCTATCCCAATGCCGGCCTGCCCAACGAGATGGGCGGCTATGACGAAACGCCCGAGGAAACAGCGGCCCATCTGGCCGAGTGGGCCGATTCGGGTCTGGTCAATATCGTGGGCGGCTGCTGCGGGACCACGCCCGCGCATATCGCCGCCATCGCCGATGCCGTGAAGGGCAAGGCACCGCGGACAGTGCCCGAACGCGCGCGCTGGATGCGCCTGTCAGGGCTGGAGCTGTTCGAAGCGAAGGGGGCCGCATGAGTAATGTGAGCAATTTCATCAATATCGGTGAGCGCACCAACGTCACCGGCTCGGCGCGCTTCAAGAAGCTGATCATGGAGGGCGACTATCCGACGGCGCTCGAGGTTGCGCGCCAGCAGGTCGAGAACGGCGCCCAGATCATCGATGTCAACATGGATGAGGGGCTGCTGGACGCCGAGGAGGCGATGCGCACCTTCCTCAACCTTATGGCGTCCGAGCCCGACATCAGCCGCGTGCCGGTGATGATCGACAGCTCGAAGTTCGAGGTGATCGAGGCGGGGCTGCAATGCGTCCAGGGCCGTTCGGTTGTCAACTCGATCTCGCTCAAGGAAGGCGAGGACGCGTTCCTCGAACAGGCCCGGACCGTGCGTCGCTATGGCGCCGCCGTGGTGGTCATGGCCTTCGATGAAGAGGGGCAGGCCGAGACCGCGCAGCACAAGCACGAGATCTGCCGCCGTTCTTACGACCTGCTCACCGAGAAGGCCGGCTTCGATCCATGGGACATCATCTTCGATCCCAACATCTTTGCCGTCGCCACCGGCATCGAGGAACACAACGACTACGCCAATGCCTTCTTTGAAGCGATCAAGCTGATCAAGGCGGACATGCCCGATACCCACATCTCGGGCGGGCTGTCGAACGTTTCCTTCAGCTTTCGGGGCAACAACCCGGTGCGCGAGGCGATGCATTCGTGTTTCCTCTACCATGCGATCCCGCTGGGGATGGACATGGCGATCGTCAATGCCGGGCAGATCACCGTCTATGACGACATTCCCGACGAGCTGCGCGAGCATGTCGAGGATGTGCTGTTCAACCGGCGTGACGATGCGACGGACCGCCTTCTCGCCATTGCCGACAAGTACCGCGGATCGGGCGAGGCCGCGAAGAAGGAAGACCCGAAATGGCGCGAACAGCCGGTCGAGAAGCGGCTGGAACACGCGCTTGTCCACGGCATCACCGATTTCGTGGTCGAGGATACCGAGGAATGCCGCCAGCGCGCCGAAAAACCGCTCGATGTGATCGAGGGGCCGCTGATGGACGGCATGAATGTGGTGGGCGATCTGTTCGGCGCGGGCAAGATGTTCCTGCCGCAGGTGGTGAAATCGGCGCGCGTGATGAAGACGGCGGTGGCGCATCTTCTGCCCTATATGGAGGAGGAGAAGCGCCTCGCGGGCGATACCTCGGCCAAGGGCAAGGTGCTCATGGCCACCGTTAAGGGCGATGTGCACGACATCGGCAAGAACATCGTCGGCGTCGTGCTGCAGTGCAACAACTACGATGTCGTCGATCTGGGCGTGATGGTGCCCACCGAGGACATTCTGGCCAAGGCGAAGGAAGAGAAGGCCGACATCATCGGGTTGTCGGGGCTGATCACGCCTTCGCTCGACCGCATGGTCGATGTCGCCAGCGAGATGAAGCGCCAGGGGTTCGACATTCCGCTGCTGATCGGCGGCGCGACAACCTCCAAGAAGCACACCGCCCTCAAGATTCAGCCGGAATACGATCACGGCGCCATCTATGTCGAGGACGCCTCCAAGGCGGTCGGCGTGGTGTCGAAACTCCTGTCGAAAACCGCGCGTGACGGATATCTCAGCGATATCGCCTCGGAATATGACCGCATGCGCGCGGGCAATGACAAGTCGGGCGAACGTCCAACGACCCCGCTGCAAGAGGCGCGCGCGAATGCCTTCGATGGCGGCTGGGACAGCTATACCCCGGTGCCGCCGCAAACGCCGGGCCTGACCGTGATCGACGATATCGGACCGGCCGATCTTGTCGACTTCATCGACTGGACGCCCTTCTTCAACACCTGGGAGATGAAGGGCAAGTTCCCGCAGATCCTCGATGATCCGAACAAGGGTCCGACCGCGCGCGAACTCTACGCCGCCGCGCAGGCCATGCTGCAGCGTATCATCGACGAGCAATGGTTCACCCTGCGCGGCGTAGCCGGGCTGTGGCCCGCCAACAGCGATGGCGACGATATCGTGGTCTGGGCCGATGAAGAACGTCGTGAGGAATGGCGTCGCCTGCCCATGCTGCGTCAGCAGGGCGCGAAGTCCGGCGATCGCGCCGCGATGTGCCTCGCGGATTTCGTGGCCCCGAGGGGCACGCCCGACTGGATCGGCGGTTTCGCGGTGACGGCGGGGCCGGAGGTGCACGACATCTCGGACCGCCTCAAGGCCGAAGGGAACGACTACGATTCGATCCTGGTGCAGGCGCTGGGCGACCGGTTGGCCGAGGCCTATGCCGAAGCGCTGCATGCGCGGGTGCGCAAGTCGCTTTGGGGGTATGCACCGGATGAGCGGCTCTCGAATGAGGAGCTTATCGCCGAGAAGTATCGCGGAATCCGCCCCGCCCCAGGATACCCGGCCTGCCCGGACCATACCGAAAAGGGCAAGCTGTTCGAGATGCTCGACGCGACCGAGCATACCGGGCTCACGCTGACGGAGTCCTTTGCGATGTGGCCGGCCGCGGCTGTGTCCGGGCTTTACTTCGCCCATCCCGAAGCGCGCTATTTTGGCATCGGCCGGATCGGCCGCGACCAGGTCGAAGACTATGCGGCTCGCAAGGGCATGCGCATCGACGAGGTCGAAAGCTGGCTGTCCCCCAGCCTGAGCTACACCCCGGAGCGGGCCGCGCCTGCGCCGGAACGCAAGATCGCCTGATCATACCGGCGACGTGCAATAAAGAAGGAGACGAGAAACATGAGCAAGAGATCCTGGCTGTTCACCAGCGAATCGGTGTCCGAGGGACATCCCGACAAGGTCTGTGACCGGATTTCGGACGCGGTTCTGGACGCCTATCTGGCGGAGGACCCGCAGGCGCGTGTGGCCTGCGAGGCACTGGCCACGACGCATCATGTCACGATCGCGGGCGAGGTGCGCGGCCCGGAATCGGTGCTCAAGCGTGTCGAGCAGATCACGCGCGACGCGATCCGCGACATCGGCTATGAACAACTCGGCTTTTCCTGGAAGGACGCCGAAGTGGTGTGCCGTCTGCACGCGCAGTCGAGCGACATCGCGCAGGGTGTCGATGAGGGCGACAAGGGCGAGGAAGGTGCCGGTGACCAGGGCATCATGTTCGGCTATGCCTGCGACGAAACCGACGAGCTGATGCCCGCGCCGATCCAGTTCGCCCACCGGATTCTGCGCTACATGGCGGAAGACCGCAAATCCGGCGCGCAGCCCGCCTTCGGCCCCGACTCGAAGAGCCAGGTCACGCTGCGCTACGAGGACGGCAAGCCGGTCGGTGTGGACACCGTCGTGGTCTCGACGCAGCACACCGAGGAGATGAGCAGCGACGAGGTGCGCGCGCTGGTCGAGCCTTACATCAAGCGGGCCTTTCCTGCCGACTGGTCGCTGCCATCGGATCGGCTGCTGGTCAACCCGACCGGCCGTTTCATTGTCGGCGGTCCCGACGGGGATGCCGGCCTGACCGGGCGCAAGATCATCGTGGACACCTATGGCGGCGCCGCACCGCATGGCGGCGGCGCGTTCTCGGGCAAGGATCCGACCAAGGTCGACCGCTCGGCTGCCTATGCGGCGCGCTATCTCGCCAAGAACGTGGTTGCCGCCGGGCTCGCCTCCAAGTGCCAGATCCAGCTCGCCTATGCCATCGGTGTGCCCGAGCCGGTCGCGCTTTATGTCGACACGCTCGGCACCGGGCGTGTCGACGAGGAAAAGCTTGCGAAAACCCTGCGCGAGATGGTCCGCCTGACCCCGCGCGGCATTCGCGACCACCTGGATCTGCTCAAGCCGATCTATACGCGCACCGCGGCCTATGGCCATTTCGGGCGCGCCCCGGCCGATGACGGCGGCTTCTCCTGGGAGCGCACCGATCTGGCCGCCGAGCTTGCGAGCACCTTCGGGGTGAGCCGCGCGGCGGAATGATCCATTGTGGCGCCGGCCGCCGCTGGCGGCCGGCGCCCATCGAACCAAACCGAACCACATGGCCGCCTGCGGGCGGCCCGTCAGATATGAGGACGCCATGAACAAGGCACAGAAATTCAATCCCGACGACAGCGCCATCAAGGACATTTCGCTTGCGGCTTACGGTCGTCGGGAGCTTGCGATTGCGGAGACGGAGATGCCGGGTCTGATGGCCCTGCGTGCGGAGTTTGGCGAGAGCAAGCCGCTCAAGGGTGCGCGGATTGCGGGCTCGCTGCACATGACGATCCAGACGGGTGTTCTGATCGAGACGCTTGTTGCGCTGGGCGCGGAGGTGCGCTGGGCGTCGTGCAACATCTTCTCGACGCAGG
>CAZMBT010000066.1:0-9709 GCA_964564395.1 uncultured Alkalilacustris sp. | reverse complement strand
TCCTTCCAGGCCGATCCGGAACGCCACGGGTGCCGCTCGGGCACCGTCATCGCCATGGACCTCGATCGCAAGCTGATCCTGATCGGCGGGACCGCCTATGCCGGCGAGAACAAGAAGTCGGTCTTCACGCTGCTGAACTACCTGCTACCCGAGCGCGGCATCATGCCGATGCATTGTTCGGCCAACCATGCGCCGGGCAATCCCGTGGATACTGCGGTGTTCTTCGGCCTGTCCGGCACCGGCAAGACCACGCTGTCGGCCGACCCCGAGCGCGTGCTGATCGGCGATGACGAGCATGGCTGGTCCGAACGCGGCATCTTCAATTTCGAGGGTGGCTGCTATGCGAAGACGATCAATCTCGACCCGGAAGCCGAGCCCGAGATCCACGCCACGACCGGGAAATTCGGTACCGTCGTCGAGAACATGGTGTTCGATCCGCAGACCCTCGAGCTCGATTTCGCCGATGACAGCCTGACCGCCAACACGCGCTGCGCTTATCCGCTGGACTATATCTCGAACGCGTCCGAAAGCGCGCTTGGCGGGCATCCCGCGAACATCATCATGCTGACCTGCGATGCTTTTGGTGTGCTGCCCCCGATCGCGCGGCTGACCCCGGCACAGGCGATGTATCATTTCCTTTCGGGCTTTACGGCCAAGGTGGCCGGGACGGAACGGGGTGTGACCGCGCCGCAGCCGACCTTCTCGACCTGCTTTGGCGCGCCGTTCATGCCGCGCCGCCCGGAGGTTTATGGCAACCTCCTGCGTGACAAGATCGCACGGCATGGCGCCGCGTGCTGGCTGGTGAATACCGGTTGGACGGGCGGCGCCTTCGGCACCGGATCCCGCATGCCGATCAAGGCGACGCGGGGGTTGCTCACGGCCGCGCTCGACGGAACCCTTGCGGATGCGGAGTTCCGGCGCGATCCGCATTTCGGCTTCGAGGTGCCGGTATCGGTGCCGGGTGTCGCGGATGTGTTGCTCGACCCGCGGCAGACATGGGCGGACCCGCAAGCCTATGATGCCCAGGCCCGAAAGCTGGTCGGCATGTTCGCGGAGAATTTCGCGCAGTATGTGCCCTATATCGATGACGACGTGAAGGCGGCGGCCATCGGGTGATCGGCGACGCGCGCGCGCCGCGACGGGGCCGGCGATTGCCTCCGGGACGCGGTCCTGACAAGCGGTCTCGCTGCGCTCGAAGGGATACGCGCCCGCGCTGCGCTCGGGCGCAGCCCGCCCACCCGCCCCGGGCGGGCGGGAGCTTGCCAGGTCAGCCCCCCGCGTTCTTGAAGACACGGGTCGGGTGCAACGCGCCGGCGCGGTACACTCCGATGGCCACGGCCCGTCCTTCGAAGGAAGCCCAGGCCTCCTCGCCGAAGGCGGTATTCGTGGGCAGCACCATTCCGGGGTTGCCATTGCGCAAGCGTGCCGCGCCTTCCGGTGTGGTGCGCAGTTCGGGCAGCTCGGCAAGGCCCGTCTCGAGCGGCAGCAGGCTGGATTCCAGCGCATCGCGCGCGGCCGGATCCTCAAGATCCTCGATCTGCGCCATCGCCACGCCCTGCGCGACGTCGAACGGGCCGGACCAAATGCGGCGCAACCGCGTGACATGACCATGGCAGCCCAGCGCCGCGCCCAGATCCCGGGCGATGGCGCGGACATAGCCACCCTTGCCGCAGATCATTTCCAGTTCGACATGATCGGGGTCGGGTCGGGCGCGCAGTTCGAGATGCTCCACCCAGAGCGGGCGGGCCGCCAGCGTCATCTCCTCGCCGTCGCGGGCACGCGCATAGGCGCGCTCGCCATCTATCTTGACGGCGGAGTATTGCGGCGGCACCTGCATGATCTCACCGCGAAACGCCGGCAACGCCGCTTCGATCTCGGCGTCCGTGGGGCGTTGCGCGCTTTGGGCGATCACCTCGCCTTCGGCGTCATCGGTGTTGGTGGCCTGTCCGAGGCGTATGGTGAAGCGATAGCATTTGAGCGCGTCGGTGACGTGGGGCACGGTCTTGGTGGCTTCGCCGAGCGCGATGGCCAGAAGACCGGTCGCGGCAGGGTCGAGGGTTCCGGCATGGCCGGCCTTGCGGGCATCGAGCACCCAGCGCAGCTTGTTGACCACCGCGTTCGATGTGATCCCGGCCGGCTTGTCCACCACCAGCCATCCCGATATGTCGCGCCCCTTGCGTCTGCGTGCCATACTTGGCTCTCCGTCAGGGTTCTTGAGAAGCTGCGGGCTCCCGGCCCTCGAGGTCGGTTTCGGTGTCCGGAAACGGGGGTCGCCGCGCGATGGCGGCTCGGCACGCTTTAATCACGGGCAGGCGGTGCGTCAATCTTCACTCGGCGGGGCGGACCGTTCCGACCACCGGACCCATCCGCCGCCCCCAATCGGAACGGTTCAGCGCAGGCGCGTGCAGCCTGGAGACATTGCCGTCGAAATAAAGCGCCTGCGGCGTGTCGAGTTTGTCGCGAAACAGCCTGCCGAAGCTGTAGAAGGTCACCGGGTGCTCGGAGATCGCGAAGAACGCCCGCGTGCCGTCCTGCGAGACACCGACCCCGTTGCGCACGAATCTCGATGTCGAGTCGTGCAGAAAGCGCGGGTGCAGTGCGCCGTCGATCACCAGCATCGGGCCTGATTGGGTGGCGTGACGGCAGTCGGGCTGCGCCGCGTCGAAGCGGCGCGTCTCGACCACGCTGAAGCGGTCGGCGTGCACGCAAAAGACGCCGTTCGGCAGCATGCCGAAATTTCCCGGCCCCGGCTGGGTGACCAACGAGGCCTGCGATTCGCCCTCCTCGGTATAGAGCCCGACAGGGCTGCGATCCGGGTGATACATCCCCGCATTCATCGCAAATCCGAGGGTAAGCCCGTCGCGGGCGAGGTGCGCCTCGATCCGATCGAAACTGCCGAGAACGTCACCCTCGTCGTCGCTGTGCCACAGCCGTACTTCGTCATCGCCGGCTACGGCTTCGCAGACCGTATATTTCGCGCCGTCATGGGCCACCGGGCGGCATTCGGCGGAGGCTGCGGCGGCGGGCAGGCACGCGAGGACGAAAGCGCCGGCGGCGGCTGCGTCAGTCCTGCGGCTTCGGGTCGTCATCGGACCGGATGTCACGTTGGACGGTCTCGTCGGCGAGCAGGCGCCGCGTTTCATCCAGCATGTCGAAGGTTTCATCGGGGATGAAACGCAATTCGGGTGCGAATTTCAGCGTAAGCGCACCGCCGACCATGCGCCGCAACTCGCCCTTGTTGCGCTTGAGTGCTGCCATCGCCTCCTCCAGGCGCTCGCCCCCAAGCGGCATCACCGGGACCGTGGCGACCTTGAGGTCGGGCGAGGTATGCACGTCGCCGACCGTGATGGACAAGCGTGTCAGCTCCGGATCATGCAGATCCCCACGCGCCAGCACCTCCGACAGGGTGCGGCGGATCAATTCTCCAACGCGGCGCTGGCGTTGCGACGGGGCGGTGGATGCGCGACGGATTGCCATGATCGTCACCTAGGGTATCACAGACGCCGCCGCAACCGAAGGCTTTGCAAGATCCCGACAGGAATATATGCACGTGGCAGCCAGCGGGGAGGGGCGAATGACACACAGGCCCGGGATTGTGATTGCGGGGGCGTCGGGGCGCATGGGGCGCATGCTGATCGCGACGGTTTCCGACGCCGCCGATGCGGCACTGGCGGGATGTCTGGAACGCCCAGGGCATGACTGGATCGGAACGGATGCCGGCAGCGCGATGGGCGTGCGCGCGCTGGGCGTCACGGTGACGGACGATCCCGCGCAGGCGTTGGCGGGTGCGCAGGCGCTGATCGATTTCACCACGCCCGACTCCACCGTCGCCCTGGCCGATGCCGCCGCGCACGCGGGCGTGGCGCATGTCATCGGCACCACGGGGCTGGAGGCATCGCATCTTGACGCCCTGTCGCGGGCAGCGCGTCGCATTGCCATCGTCCGCGCCGGCAACATGAGCCTCGGGGTCAACCTGCTCACACGGATCACCCGGCAGGTGGCGGCCGCGCTCGACAAGGATTTCGATATCGAGATCGTCGAGGCACATCACCGCCACAAGGTCGATGCGCCGTCGGGCACGGCGCTCATGCTGGGCGAAGCGGCGGCGCAGGGACGTGAGGTCGCGCTGGACGCGGTTCGCGAGGGTGGACGCGATGGCATCACCGGCGCGCGAGGCCGTGGCCGGATCGGTTTTTCGGCGGTGCGCGGCGGCGATATCGTGGGCGAACATGACGTGATCTTCGCCGGTGCGGGCGAGCGGGTCGTGCTTCGGCATGTGGCGACCGATCGCGGCATCTTCGCGCGCGGGGCGCTGAAGGCGGCGCTGTGGGCGCAGGGACGCGCGCCGGGCGCCTATGACATGTGCGACGTGCTCGGCCTGCCGCCCGAGTGATCCGGCCGCACGGACCGCGCGTATACTGCGGCATGAAGTCGCTGCTGTGTGGGGTCGGATCATGTTTCGAATTCACCATTTCGCCGTCGGTGCGATGTTTCTGATCCTTGCACCGGGTACCGCGCCGGCCTCGGCGGAGCCGTTCGTGCAGGTGACCGACGAGGTGCGCTTTCTCGAGCTAGTCGAGGGCCGGGAACTGCGCCGCTTCGGTATCCGCCTCGAAGTGATGCCATCCGGCGAGATCGAGGGGCGGGGGTTCGGTTATCGGATCACCGGCGACTGGGAGTGGCGGGACAACTATTTCTGTCGCATCATGGCGTATGGCAGCAACGAAATCCCGCACAATTGCCAGGTCGTCGCCGTGCGCGGCGACGAGATGCGGTTCGTCTCGGACCGGGGGACGGGCGAGTTTGCCGACTTCACCCTGCGGTGACAGCTTGGCCGCGCAAGCTCAGAAGTCGATGGCCCGGCCCTTGATTTCCCAATCTCCGAAGCGGACCGGCTCCGGCCCGTTGCGTCCGCCGTATTCGCGCGGGATCTCCTTGGCCTTCTCGGCGCGCCGGCGCTCTGCCGCCTCGGCGAGTGCGCGTCGGGCGGCTGGTGGAAGGTCCGCGTCGCCTGCGGTGTCGGTGTCGTCGGTCATTGCGGCTTTCCCCTGTGTTGCAACCTGATATACCGCCTGCCTTGGGCACGACAAGGGCAGCCGCGACCATGGCGCGACAGGACAACGAAGGCGGGGGCGACCCGGCGCGCGGGGCGGCCGTGCATCTGCTCGACAAGGTGCTGATCGAGGGGCGGATGATGTCGGCGGCGCTCGAAGCCCAGGACGGCCCGCTCGCCGCGCTGGACGGGGCCGGGCGTGCGCGTGCGCAACGCCTGTGCAGCGCCACGCTGCGTCACGTCGCGCGCGCCGACGCGGTGCTGGCACCGCATCTGCGCAAACCGCCGCCGGCGCATGTGCGCAACATCCTGCGTCTGGCCGTGGTCGAGATGCTGCAGGAAGGGGCGCCGGCGCATGGTGCCGTGAATGCGGCGGTGTCGCTGACGCGCAGCGGGCCGCGCGGCACCGCGCTTGCCGGTCTAGTCAATGCGGTTCTGCGCAAGGTTGCCGCCGCGGATCCGGCGCGGGAGTGGGCGGAGATGCCGCCGCAGCGGTTGCCGGGATGGCTGCGCAAGCGGCTTGTCGCCGATTGGGGGCGCGGCGTGGTGCCCGCGATCGAGGCCGCGCATATGGTGCCGTCCCCGCTGGATCTGACGGTGCGCGCCGATGCCGATGGCTGGGCGCAGCGCCTCGATGCGACGCTGCTGCCCACCGGTAGCCTGCGCCTGCGCCCCGAGACGGCGGTGTCGGCTCTGCCGGGCTACGATGACGGGGCCTGGTGGGTTCAGGATGCGGCGGCGGCACTGCCCGCACGGCTGCTGGCGCCCGGGCCCGGCGCGCAGGTGCTTGATCTGTGTGCAGCGCCGGGGGGCAAGACGCTGCAGCTGGCCGCTACGGGGGCCGAGGTGACGGCGCTCGACATGTCGCCACCGCGCATGCGGCGCCTTCGGGCCAACCTGGCGCGCACAAGGCTGCGGGCCGAGACGGTCGTCGCGGATGCGCTGGAGTGGCAGCCCGCCCGGCTTTTCGACGCGGTGCTGCTCGATGCACCCTGCAGCGCGACCGGAACCATCCGGCGCCACCCGGATCTGCCTTTCGTGCGCGGACCCGAGGATCTGGAAAAGCTGACGCGGTTGCAGGCGGCGCTGATCGCGCGGGCGGCGCAGTTTCTTCGTCCGGGCGGCCGGCTGGTCTATTGCACCTGCTCGCTGCTCCGACAGGAGGGCGAGGGGCAGATCCGCACGCTGCTGGCCGGGGACCTCCCGCTGCGGGTCGATCCCCAACCTTTTGCCCTGCCGGGGATCGAGGCGGCCTGGCACACGCGCGAGGGCGGGCTGCGGTTGCGCCCCGATTACTGGAACGAACGTGGCGGCATGGACGGATTCTACATGATCCGCCTGGTAAAGGTCGGCGCCGGCGGTTGCGCCTGACAGTGACAGATCGGCAACGCGGATCTATGCTGCACCGGCGGGCGAAGACGAAAGTCGCAGGTCACCGGCAGGAAATGCGCGGTGTAGAACGGAGGCGGGCGACATTGCAGGCGAAAGCCCGAAGACGGAGATTTGCGCGGCTGCGCCTGCGGATGCACGCCCGGCGCGCCGCGCGCTTGCGGCTCGATGGCGAATTCGTCGCGCCGCCGGAACCACTGACCATCGGCACCGTGCCGCGCGGGCTCGAACTGATGGCGGGACGCTTCCTGCTCGCCGGCCATTACGTGAATGCGCCGCAGACCGCGCCATGGGATCTGCCGGCTGCGCAGCCGGCCTTCGAGATGGCGCTTCATGGTTTCGAGTGGCTCGATGATCTGGCAGCGCTGGGCGATGATGACGCACGGCAGACGGCACAGACCTGGACCTTCGAGTGGTTGACGCGGTTCGGACGCGGGCGCGGGCCCGGCTGGGAGCCGGAGCTTGCCGCGCGGCGCCTCACACGTTGGATCAACCATGCTCTGCTGTTGCTTGACGGGGTCGACAGCGACCGACGCCGCCGCTTCATGCGCGCGCTGATGCAGCATGCCGTGTTCGTGGCGCGCACATGGCCGCTTGCGTCCGGGCCCGAGGCGCGGATCGAGGCCGTGGCGGGGCTTATTCAGGCGGCGCTACAACTGGAGGGGATGGGGCATCACGCAGCGCCGGCCTGCGTGGCGCTCGGGCGTCAATGCGACGCGCATATCGACGCGGCGGGCGGGATCGTGACGCGCAACCCGGAGGCGCTGCTGGAGGTTTTCACGCAGCTTACCCGCGCCGCATCGGTGCTGTCGCAGGCGGGCGTCACCGTGGCGCCGCCACATGTGAGCGCCATAGAACGTATCGCGCCGACCCTGCGCGCGCTGCGGCACGCCGATGGCGGACTCGCGCGCTTTCACGGCGGCGGGCGCGGTGCGGAGGGGCGGCTCGATCACGCGCTCGCGGCATCCGGGGTGCGCGGCACGCGTCAGTCGGGTGCGGCGATGGGGTTCGCGAGGCTTTCGGGCGGTCGCACCAGCGTGATCGTCGATGCCGCCCCCCCGCCACCCACGGCGGTGTCGCACGCCGCGCACGCCTCGACCCTGGCGTTCGAACTGACCTCCGCACGCAGGCCGGTCATCGTCAATTGCGGGGCGGGGCATCCCTTCGGCCCCGAATGGGCCCGGGCCGGACGTGCCACACCGTCGCATTCCACGCTTGGCATCGAAGGCGTGTCGTCCTCGCGTCTGGGCAGCGGCGGCCTGCTGGGGGGCGCCGAGATGCCGCCGCTTACGGATCGGCCACGGCATGTCGGTGTCGAACGTCTGAGCGAAGGCTACGCGACCGCGCTGCGGCTCAGCCATGATGGCTATCGCCCGACACACGGCCTGACGCATCTGCGCCGTCTCGATCTGAGCGCGGACGGGCGCGCGCTCATGGGGGAGGATACGCTGGGCGCAATGTCGGCGGCGGATCGCAAGCTGTTCGCCCGTGTCGTTGCCGCCACGCGTCTGCGCGGCGTTCGCTTCATGATCCGGTTTCATCTGCACCCCGATGTCGAAGCCGCGCTGGACCCGGATGGCCGCTCGGTGCGGCTGGATCTGCGAAGCGGTGAGGTCTGGCATTTCAGGCATGAGGGAGATGCGGCACTCTCGCTGGAGCCGTCGGTCTATCTGCAGCGCGGGCGGGTGCGCCCGCGTGCCACCAGTCAGATCGTCCTGACCGGGATCGTCGCCGAATATCCGGGTCAGGCGAACTGGACTTTCGAGAAGGCCGCCGCTACCCCCATCGCGACGCGCGATGTTGCGCATGAAGATATCCCGATCGAAGCCTGACAGACTGGACCCGACATGACCGACCGTGTGCCCGTACGCCGCGCGCTGATCTCCGTTTCCGACAAGACCGGGCTCGAGGGCCTCGCGCAAGCCCTGTCAACGCATGGGGTCGAGCTGGTTTCGACCGGGGGGACGGCCCGCGCCCTTCGCGATGCCGGATTGGCCGTGCGCGACGTCGCCGAACTGACCGGGTTTCCCGAGATCATGGACGGGCGGGTCAAGACGCTGCACCCGGCGGTGCATGGCGGCCTTCTGGCAGCGCGGGACGATGACGCGCATGTGGCGGCGATGCAGGCCCACGACATCGCCGGTATCGATCTGCTGGTGGTCAACCTCTACCCCTTCGAGGCGACGGTGGCACGCGAGGCCCCGTATCGCGAAGCGATCGAGAACATCGATATCGGCGGGCCGGCGATGATCCGCGCGGCGGCCAAGAACCACGCCTTCGTCACGGTGGTGACCGACCCGGCGGATTACGCCCCCCTTGTCGCCGAGCTTGATGCCCATGGCGGCGCGACCGCGCTTGCGCTGCGCCAGCGCCTTGCGCAGGCGGCCTTTGCGCGCACTGCGGCCTATGATGCGGCGGTGTCCAACTGGATGGCCGGGACGCTGGACATGGCCGCCCCGCCGCGGCGCGCCTTCGCCGGGGAACTTGTGCAGACGCTGCGCTACGGCGAGAATCCGCATCAGCGTGCCGCCTTTTATCGCAGCGCCGACCCGCGTCCCGGTGTGGCGACCGCAACCCAGCTCCAGGGCAAGGCGCTGTCCTACAACAACATCAACGACACCGACGCCGCCTTCGAACTGGTGTCGGAGTTGCTGCCGTCGGACGGGCCGGCCTGCGCGATCATCAAACATGCGAATCCGTGTGGCGTGGCGCGTGGCACGACGCTGCGCGAGGCGTATGAGCGTGCGCGCGACTGCGACCGCGTGTCCGCCTTCGGCGGAATCGTCGCACTCAACCAGCCGCTCGACGAGGCGACGGCTTGCGCCGTCGCGGACATCTTCACCGAGGTCGTCATCGCCCCCGGCGCCGACGACGCCGCGCGCGACATCTTTGCCGCCAAGAAGAACCTGCGGCTTCTCGTCACGCCGGGGCTCGCCAATCCCGGCGCGCCGGGACTCAGCCTGCGGCAGGTCGCGGGCGGTCTGCTGGTCCAGGATCGCGATAACGGCCAGATCACCGAGGCCGATCTGCGTGTCGTCACGCAGCGTGCCCCCGACCCCGAGGAGCTGCGCGACCTGCTCTTCGCATGGAAGGTCGCCAAGCATGTCAAATCCAACGCCATCGTCTATGCGCGCGACCGCGCGACGGTCGGCATCGGCGCCGGCCAGATGAGCCGCGTGGACTCGACCCGCATCGCCGCGCGCAAGGCGGCGGACATGGCCGAGGCGCTGGGCCTCGATGCAGCACCGACGCAGGGTTCGGTGGTGG
>CAZMBT010000065.1:0-9894 GCA_964564395.1 uncultured Alkalilacustris sp. | reverse complement strand
CGCTACATGCGCGCGCGCGGCCACGAGGTGATGTTCATCTGCGCCACCGACGAGCACGGCACCCCCGCCGAGCTCGCCGCCGCTAAGGCCGGTCAGCCCGTGCCCGAGTACTGCGCCGAGCTGCATGAGGTGCAAAAGCGCCTCGCCGAAGGGTTCGGCCTGTCCTTCGATCATTTCGGGCGCTCCTCCAGTGTACGCAACCGCGACCTGACCCAGCATTTCGCCGTGCGGCTGCATGAGAACGGCTATATCGAGCCGGTTGCCGAGAAACAGGTCTACTCCAAGGCCGATGGCCGCTTCCTGCCCGACCGCTACATCGAGGGGACCTGCCCGAATTGCGGCTATGAGCGCGCGCGCGGCGACCAGTGCGAGAACTGCACCATCCAGCTCACCCCGCGCGAGCTCATCAACCCGCGCAGCGCGCTGTCGGGGGCGACCGATCTCGAGGTGCGCGAGACGCGGCATCTGCATCTGCGCCAGTCGCTCCTCAAGGACGACATCGACGCCTGGATCGACTCCAGGACCGACTGGCCGGTGCTGACGACCTCGATCGCGAAGAAATGGCTGCATGACGGTGACGGGCTGCAGGATCGCGGCATCACGCGCGACCTCGACTGGGGCGTGCCGGCGCAGTTTGCGGGCGCGCCGTGGACCGGCATGGAGGGCAAGGTCTTCTATGTGTGGTTCGACGCGCCCATCGAATACATCTCGGCGACCGCCGAATGGGCCGATGCGCACGGGCTGGGCGAGGATGCCTGGCGGCGCTGGTGGCGCACCGATGCGGGCGCGCACGACGTGACCTATGTGCAGTTCATGGGCAAGGACAACGTGCCGTTTCACACCCTGTCCTTTCCCGCCACGCTGATGGGCTCGGGCGAGCCGTGGAAGCGCGTCGATTACATCAAGTCGTTCAACTACCTCAACTACGACGGCGGGCAGTTCTCCACGAGCCAGGGCCGCGGCGTGTTCATGGACGACGCGCTGGAGCTTCTGCCCTCCGACTACTGGCGCTGGTGGCTGCTGTCGCACGCGCCCGAGAGCGCCGATGCCGAGTTCACCTGGGAGAACTTCCAGGCCAGCGTGAACAAGGACCTCGCCGATGTGCTGGGCAATTTCGTCAGCCGGGTGACCAAGTTCTGTCGCTCGAAGTTCGGCGAGGCGGTGCCCGAAGGGGGCGAGGCGGGACCGCGCGAGGCCGCGCTGATCGCCGAGCTGGAGTCGCGCATCCGTGCCTACGAAGACCACATGGAGGCGATGGCGCTGCGAAAGGCCGCCTTTGAGCTGCGCTCGGTCTGGGTGGCGGGCAACGAATACCTTCAGGAGGCGGCGCCCTGGAGCGCCTTCAAGGAAGATCCCGCGCGCGCAGCCGCGATCATTCGCGTGTCGCTCAATCTCGCGCGGCTCTACGCCGTGTTGTCGCAGCCCTTCATCCCGGATGCGAGCGCGCGGATGATGAACGCGCTGCACTGCGCGGACTGGAGATGGCCGCAATCGCCGGCATCGGCGCTGGAGGTGCTCGCCCCCGGCCACGCCTTCACGGTGCCGGATGTGCTGTTTCGCAAGATCACCGATGACGAGCGCGCCGCGTGGCAGGATCGATTCTCGGGAACCCGCGCCTGAAGGGCTGCAAACGGCTCTGAGGCGGCCCGGCGACGCGCCAATGTGGCGTGACCGTTTCGACTTGGCAGAGCGGGCCCGTATCGCGTTGCGCGGGTCGCATCCGGCGTCAGGATTGGGGGCAAGGGTCCGTTAAGGGGCTTCGGCTAGGGATGGGTCTGCCATCCGATCCGAGACCCTGCGCAGGACCCCGCATGACCGAAAGCACCCTCCCCCACCTGCCCGAAGCGGATCAGCCGCCGAAGCTGCGTCGCCTCGACCTGCCCGAACGGCTGGACCTGGCGGCGGCCGATGAACTGGCCGAAGCGCTGGAGCATCTGTGCGACTCACCGCTCGAGATCGATGCGTCTGCGGTCACCCAGCTCGGCACGCTCTGCGCACAGGTCCTGCTGGCGGCGCGCCTGCAATGGCAATCCGACCGCGTCGCGTTCCGTCTGGTGTCGCCGTCCGCCGCCTTTCGCGACGGGCTGACGACTCTGGGCCTGCCGTCGGACATCTTCGAGAACGGGAGCACGCCATGACGCTCAGGATTCTGGCCGTGGACGATTCGCGCACGATGCGCAGCATGCTTGAACAGGCGCTGAACGAGGCCGGCTTCGATGTGGCCCTGGCCGAGGACGGACAGGAAGGGCTCGACCGCCTCGACGATGTCGCCCCCGATGTGGTGATCACCGACATCAACATGCCTCGCATCGACGGCTTCGGCTTCATCGAGGGGGTGCGCGCGCAGCGTCGCAACCGGGGGTTGCCGATCCTCGTTCTCACGACCGAAAGCGCGCCGGAACTCAAGGCCCGCGCCCGCGCAGCCGGCGCGACCGGCTGGATCGTCAAGCCGTTCGACGAACAAAAGCTCATCGCGGCGATCCGCCGTGTCGCGGCGGAGTAAGCGAGATGCCGGAGAACAACGATCTGCGCGACGGCTTCTTTCAGGAATGCGAAGAGCTTCTGGAAAGCATGAATGACGGTTTCGCCGCCTTCGAATCGTGGGAGCCGGACCCCGACACCGTCAACGCCGTGTTTCGTGCCGTGCATTCGATCAAGGGCGGGGCCGGGGCGTTCGGGTTCGACGCGCTGGTGAACTTCGCCCATGGCTTCGAGAACCTCCTGGATGCCCTGCGCGCCGGGCGCATCGAGACCGGGCCGCATCTGGCGCCGCTGCTTTACCGCGCCGGGGATGCGCTGGCCGACATCGTGGCGGCCACGCGCGACGGGCAGCCACCGGCCCTCGACACGCATGCGCCGCTGCTGGCGGAACTCGACGCGACGATCGCGGGCCCGGATGCGGCGGGGCAGCAGACGCAGCCCATATCCGCGGCGCGAGCACAATTGCCGAGCGAGGAACCGGCCGAGCCGGTCTTCGCGCCCATCGCCCTCGATCTCGACGCCGGAACGGCGCAAGCACCGGACAGCGCGCCCGACCCGGACGCCGCCGCACCGGCAGAAGATCCCGACGCTGCGCAGGACAACGGCGTCTGTCACTACCGGATCACCTTCGCACCCGGCCGCGAACTCTTCGCCACCGGCAACGATCCGGCACTGGTGCTGCGCGCGCTGGCCGAACTCGGCCAGCTTGAGGTGCACGCCGACATGTCGCGCCTGCCGCCATTGCGCCAACTCTGCTGGGACGCCGCCTATCTGTCCTGGGACATCACGCTCCACAGCCGGCATGAGCTGGCGCGAGTGCGGGAGGTGTTCGAGTTCGTCGAGGGTCTGGGCAGCATCGAGATCGCGCAGGCGCCCGACAATCGAAACGCCGACCCCCAGGCCGAGCTCGGGACGGCGGTGCCCCTCCCGCCCGCCGACACGGGTGCCGCCCCGACCCACGGGGCCGCCGCGACCGCGCCGGAGTCTCCCCGCGTCGGCATGGCGGAACAAGCGCCCGGAACCGGGACCGCAGCCCCCCCAGCGAGCCCAGCCCCCGCCAGCCCGGCACGCCCCACCATCCGGGTCGATCTGGACCGGGTCGATCGGCTGATCAATCTGGTCGGGGAGCTGGTGATCAGCGAAGCGATGTTGAGCCAGTCCATCATCGAGGCCGGGCTTTCGGCCCGTAGCCCGGTAGAGAACTCGCTCAATCAGCTCAAGCAGCTCTCCAGCGAGTTGCAGGAGCGCGTGATGGCCATCCGCGCGCAGCCCGTGAAGGCGTTGTTCCAGCGCATGTCGCGGATCGCGCGCGAAGCGTCCCGCGCCGCGGACAAGCCCGCCCGCCTCGTCACCGAAGGCGAGACGACAGAAATCGACAAAACCGTGATCGAGCGCCTTGCCGACCCGCTGACCCACATGATCCGCAACGCGATCGACCACGGCCTTGAGCGCGCGGACGACAGGCGCGCCGCCGGCAAACCGGACACCGGCACCATCACGCTTTCGGCCGTGCACCGGTCCGGCCGCGTCGTGATCGAGATCCGCGACGACGGGGCGGGGGTGAACCGCGCGGCCGTCCGCCAGCGCGCCGAGGAGCGCGGTCTGATCGACCCCGGTGCCGAACTCTCGCCGACGGAAATCGATACCTTGCTGTTCGCGCCGGGCTTCTCGACGGCATCACAGATTTCCGAGCTTTCGGGGCGGGGGGTCGGCATGGATGTCGTTCGCAGCGAGATCCAGGCGCTGGGCGGTCGTGTCGGCATCGCATCGATCGAGGGACAGGGCACGACCGTCGCGATCAGCCTGCCGCTTACGCTGGCGGTCCTCGAGGGCATGGTCGTCGATGTCGCCGGCGAAACCGTCATCGTGCCGACCACGGCGCTGCGCGAGACATTGCGGCCTGACAGGGCCGACCTTCACGTCATCGGATCCGGCGAACAGGTCCTCGCCATGCGCGGCGCGCTGGTGCCGATCCTGGATCTGGGCTTCTCGCTCGGGTTCCGCAGCCACGCCAAGGCACCGTCCGGGCAAGTACTGCTTCTCGTTGAGACCGAGCATGGCCGACGTACGGCGCTCGCCGTCGACGATGTGCACGACCAGCGCGAAGTGGTGATCAAGGGGCTGCAGGACAATTACGGCCGCATCCCCGGCGTCGCCGCCGCGACCATTCTCGGGGATGGCAAGATCGCCCTGATCATCGACACCGATCAGGTAACCGGATCGTCCGCCTCGCGCCCGGACAACGCCCCCCTCGGCCTCGCAGCAGGAGCATGACCATGTCACAGACAGCGGAACAGCAGGCGGACATGCAGCGCGAGATCGTCGCATTCCTCGTGGCGGGGCAGGATTTCTGCATCGATATCGGACATGTGCGCGAGATCCGCGGATGGACTCCCACGACGACGCTGCCCCACGCCCCGAGCTACATCAAGGGTGTGATGAACCTGCGCGGCACCGTGCTGCCCGTCATCGACCTTGCGGACCGGCTGGGCTTCGGCGCCACGGAACCCTCGCCGCGTCATGTCATCGTGATCGCCCTTATCGGCAGCCGGACGGTCGGATTTCTGGTCGAGGCGGTATCGGACATCATGTCACTGCCCCCGACGGACCTGAAACCGACGCCCGATATCGCTTCGGCCGAGACCAAGACTTTCGTGCAGGGGGTGTTCACGGTCGAGGACCGGCTGATCCGGGTCATCGAACTGGCGCGCATCCTGCCCCCGGCGGACGGAGAGGCGGAATGACCCCGCATGCCCATCCCCCTGCCGAGCCGGCAGGCGGCGCGCTCGGGGAGTTCTCCCTCGCACCCGAGGATTTTGCCGCGCTGGCGGGGATCGTGCAGCGAACCACCGGGATTCAACTGCCCGAAACGAAACGCCCGCTGATGGTATCCCGGCTTTCGAAGCGGCTGCGCGCGCTCCGGCTGACCAGCTTTGCGGAATACCGCCATCTTATCGAACGCGGCGACGACGCTGGACGGGACGAGCTGGCGCGCATGATTTCTTCGCTGACGACGAACGTGACACGCTTCTTTCGCGAGGGCCGGCATTTCGAGCATCTCTCGCGCGCTGTTCTCCCCGATCTGGTCGCACGGGCGCGCGCCGGGGACCGGGTGCGCCTGTGGTCGGCTGGATGCTCCACCGGCGAGGAGCCGTACAGCCTCGCCTTCACCCTGCTTTCCGCCTGCCCCGAAGCCCCGAAACTCGACATCCGGATCCTTGCGACGGATATCGACCCCGAGGTTGTGCGCGTCGGGGCAAAAGCGCTCTACCCGGCGGCCACCCTTCGCGCCCTTCCCCCGGACCAGCGAAGCCGGTGGTTCAAGGCGCAAGCGAACGGGGCAGATACATTCGAGGTCGCCGGTGCCGCGCGTGACCTCGTCGCCTTTCGGGTGCTCAATCTGATGCAAGACTGGCCGTTCCGGCGAGGGTTCGACGTGATCATGTGTCGCAATGTGGTCATATACTTCGACACCGACACGCAGGACAGGCTGT
Source organism: uncultured Alkalilacustris sp. (assembly GCA_964564395.1). GTDB lineage: Bacteria > Pseudomonadota > Alphaproteobacteria > Rhodobacterales > Rhodobacteraceae > Alkalilacustris. Next base: position 3,919 of record CAZMBT010000065.1, on the reverse strand, counting down.
GGACCCGCTTCGCGGCCCATCTGCCCGCGGGCGGGCGTCTCTATATCGGCCATTCCGAGCGCATCTCGACCAGTGCGCGTCGGTTCTTCACACTCGACGGGGTCACCAGCTACGTCCGCAACGATGTCGGCGCGGGTGATCGCGCAGGTCCCCCGGGGCGCCAACACCAGGGAGCAATGACGCAATGAGCCTGAAGGAAAAGCTGAAGCTGATGGTGGTCGATGACACGTCGACGAGCCGCGCGCTGATCACCCAGGCGCTCGACGCGATAGGCCTGCGCAACTACACGACGGAAAATGACGGCGCCGCCGCTTTCAAGCAACTTGCTGCCTCGCCGGTGCATCTCGTCATCTCCGACTACAACATGCCGGGGCTTGATGGGCTGCAATTGCTCGAAGCCTTGCGCCGCAATCCGTCGACCAGCAAGATCGGCTTCATCCTGATAACCGGCCGCGCGGATCAGGCATTGATCGAGCAAGGCCAGAAGCTGGCAATGAACAACCTGATCAAGAAGCCATTCAGCACCGAACAGATGAAGAGCGGGATCGAACGCGTCGTCGGACAGCTCTGAACCCTCCGGGCGCCGGAGGCGCGGGGCCCGCGAGGTGGCAAAAGCGCAACACGTCGCACCGCCCGGTCAGGTGAGGTCGCGACCGCGCATGTCACACCGCGCCGTTCACGACGATTGCGCCCGTGCCGGATAAGCGACTATACAACGCTGCAGGACGAGTTGTCAGGGAGGACACCGATGAACACCATGACTCTGGGCCGGTTCTGCGGCATCTGCGCCGCTGCGCTGACTGCGGCGACGCCGGCATTGGCACAAACCGAAGTGAAGATCGGCTACGCGCTGGCCCCCGACTCGCATTACGGGGTCGCGGCCGCGCGCTGGCAGGAGGTCGTCGAGACCGAGACCGACGGCCGTTACGAGTTCGTGCATTTCCCGTCTTCGGGTCTGGGCGGCGAGCGCGAGGTCATCGAGGGTGTGCAGCTGGGCACGATCGAGGCGACGATCGTCTCGTCGGGGACATTGTCGAATTTCGTGCCAGATACGGGTGTTTTCGATATTCCCTTCCTGTTTCGCGACCTGACGCATGCGCGCAATGTGCTCGACGGTCCGATCGGTCAGGAGATGCTCGACAAGTTCAGCGATGTCGGTCTGGTCGCGCTGGGCTGGGGCGAGCAGGGTTTTCGCCATATCACCAACAACCGCAACGCCATCCGCACGCCCGATGACCTCGCCGGGATGCAGCTGCGCACGATGGAGAACCCGACCCACCTGACCGCCTTCCGCGAGCTCGGCGCGGCCCCCACACCGATGGCATGGCCCGAGGTGATTTCGGCGCTGCAGCAGGGCACCATTGACGGGCAGGAGAACCCGCTTTCGGTCATCGTCTCTGCCAGCCTTGCGGATGTGCAGGAACACCTGACGCTTTCGGGGCATGTCTATTCGCCCGCGATGCTGCTGGTTTCGCAGCCGCTGTGGGACGGCATGTCCGAGGAGGACCGCGAAGCCTTCATGCATGGCGCGCGCGAGGGCATCGCCGCGATGCGCGGCTTCGTGGACGATGTCGAGGAAAGCGGCCTTGAGACCCTGCGTGAACAGGGCATGGAGATCGGCGAGCTGTCGGCCGAGGATCGCGCCGCGTTCCAGGATGCGCTGGCCGGAGCCTATGAGCAGTACCACGGCGAGTTCGGCCAGGAGCTGATCGAAGACATCATCGCCACCGAGTGAGCGATGTCACCGGTGCGGAGGGGGCCGCCCCCTCCGCATGGTCCGGGGGACGGCACATGATCCGCAGGGCCGAGCAACTCTTTGTCGCGGCGAATGTCTGGGCGGTCATCCTGTGCATGATCGCGATGTCGGCAGTCGTATTCTCCAATGTCGCGCTGCGTTACCTGACAAACAATTCGATCCCCTGGGCGGATGAGGTCGCGCGCTACCTCATGATCTGGATGACCTTCCTCGGCGCGGGACCGGTGTTGCGCCATGGCGGACATGTGGCGATCACGACGCTGCAGGACGCGGTGGCGCGGCGGTTCCAGATCGCGTTGCGAGCCGGTATCGTACTGCTCCTGCTGGGGTTCTTTGCCTACATGGTGTGGGTCGGGCATGAATACATGACTCGAATGGGCCGGCAGGTGACCCCCGCCACGCGCATCTCCTTCGCCTATGTCTATGCCGCGATGCCGGTGGGATTCGCGCTCTTGATCGTGCATCTGCTGTTCATCGCGCCGGGCTTCGTGCGCTCGGGGCGCTATGTCGCGCGGACGTCGGGTTCGGGCAGGCAAACATCCGGGGGCGAGCTTGGCTGAGATATTGCTTGCGACGCTGTTCATCCTGCTCGTGATCGGGGTGCCTGTGGCGTTCGCGATCGCGATCGCGGCCTTCGCCGCCGTTACATTTGCCAGCAGCTATCCGCAGCTTGTCATCATCAAGGAGATGTTCTCGGGCATCGACAGCTTTCCGTTGCTGGCGGTGCCCTTCTTCATCCTCGCGGCCGAGATCATGACGGGCGGGGCGATGACGCATGTTCTCTTGCGCTTCGCCACCCAGTTCGTCGGGCATCTGCGGGGCGGGCTGGGCCATGCCAATGTTATCTCGTCGACCATGTTCGCGGGGATTTCGGGGTCGGCGCTGGCCGATGCGGCGGGTCCGGGCGCGATGATGGTCCGCATGATGGAACAGGGCGGCTATCCGCGCGCCTATGCCGGTGCCCTGACGGCCTCGGCGGCCGTGGTCGGCCCGATCATACCCCCCTCAATCATCATGATCCTTTATGCCCTGCAGGATGAGCGCGTCTCGGTCGTGGCGCTGTTCATGGCCGGGATCGTGCCCGGGCTGTGCATCACGGCGGCGATGCTGGCGGCCAACTGGTGGATGAGCCGGCGCCGCGGCTATGGCGGTGACGGCGCGCGCCCACCCTGGCCGCAGATTCTGCGCACGACGCTGCATGCGCTGCCGGCGCTGGGGCTCATCGTGCTGATCATCGGCGGGATCCGCGGCGGCATCTTCACCCCGACAGAGGCTTCGGTGATGGCGGTGGCCTATGCGCTGCTTTGCGGGATGTTCGTGTACCGGTCGCTGCGGCTGCGCGATCTGCCCGATATCCTGCTGCGCGCCGCGCTGACCAGCGCGGCGGTGCTGCTGATCCTGGCGGCTGCGCGGGCCTTCGCATGGATTCTGATCATCGAGGGCGTGCCGCAGGCGATGGCGACCACGATCGAGGCGATGCAGCTCAGCCCCATCCTGTTCCTGTTGGCGGTCAATCTTTTGTTGCTCGTGTTCGGGCTGTTCATGGACCCGTTGCCGGGGGTCATGATCCTGGTGCCGATCCTGGCGCCGATCGCCTTCTCGCTCGGGATCGATCCGATCCATTTCGCGATCGTGGTCATCGTGAATCTGACGATCGGGCTTACGACCCCACCCGTGGGCAGCCTGCTGTTCGTGATCTCCTCGGCGGTGGGGCTGCGGCCCACGACGCTGATGCGCGAAATCCCGCCCTTCTTCATCGCCAATATCGCCGTGCTGCTGGTATTGACGTTCGTCCCGGCGATATCGACCTGGTTGCCGCGCGTCAGCGGATTCTGACGCGCGGCCACGGCGTCAGGGCTTCATGCGATAGCCGATGCGAAACCAGTGCCAGCACAGCACCGTCGACAGGGCCGTGACCGCCACCAGCACTCCGAGCCCGAACAGGGGCGACCCGTCCGACTCTCCGATCATGCCAAAGCGCACGCCGTCGATCAGGTAGAAGATCGGGTTCCAGTGGCTGACGGTCTGCATCCATCCCGGCAAGGTCTGGATCGAATAGAATGTCCCCGACAGGAACGAAAGCGGCATGATCACGAAATTGGTGATCGCGGCCATCTGGTCGAACTTGTTCGCAAAGATCGCCGCGATGATGCCGAGCGCGCT
>CAZMBT010000064.1:0-10238 GCA_964564395.1 uncultured Alkalilacustris sp. | reverse complement strand
AAGACCGGCACCCGCGCCTCGGACTGCACCAGCCCGACCAGCCCCTTGCCGCCGCGCGGCACGATGACGTCGACATGCCCGGTCATGCGCAGCATCTCGGTTACCGCGGCGCGGTCGCGCGTCGGCACCAACTGGATCGCATCTTCCGGCAGGCCGACCCGGCGAAGCCCCTCGACCATGCAGTCATGGATCGCCCGCGCGCTGTGAAAGCTTTCCGATCCGCCGCGCAGGATGACGGCGTTGCCCGCCTTCAGACACAGCGCGCCGGCATCCGCGGTCACGTTCGGCCGGCTTTCGTAAATGACCCCGACCACGCCCAGCGGGGTCCGCACACGCCGGATCGTCAGGCCGGAGGGGCGCGACCATTGCGCCATCACCTGCCCGACCGGGTCATCCTGCGCCGCCACGGCACGCAGCCCTGCCGCCATCGCCTCGATGCGCCCGGGATCCAGGGTGAGGCGATCCATCATGGCCGCGCTCAGCCCGGCGTCGCGCGCCGCTTCGAGATCCGTCGCATTGGCCTGCAGGATCGTGGAGGATGAGGCCAGAATCGCGTCGGCGGCAGCCTCCAGCGCGGCGCGGCGGGTTTCGGCGGACGCCTCAGCCAGCGCCGCGGCGGCGTCGCGGGCGCGCGCCCCGATCCCGGCCATCAGGCCGGGAACGTCCATCTGCTGCGGTTCGGGCTGCTGCGGCATCGTCGCCTCCGAGCGTTGATCCAGCGTTGTTCCCGGCATACGCCAGTCCGGTCCCGCGCTGCAAGGCAAAGGAATTCACACCGCCATGTCGTCGCGGTGGATCAACGCGGCCCGCCCCGGATACCCCAGGATCGGCGCGATGTCGCCGGATCGGCAACCGCGGATCCGGCGGGCCTCATCGGCGGCGTAGCGCACGAGCCCCTGGCCCATGCGGGTGCCGTCTGCCGCCACGATCGCCACCGCATCGCCGCGCTCGAATTCACCCTGAACGGCCACCACGCCGGCCGGCAACAGCGACCGGCCCTGCGCAAGCGCCGCCCCGGCACCCTCATCGACATGGATCTGGCCGCGCTCCTTCATGGCGCCGATCCAGCGCTTGCGCGCCGCCTGCGGGTCACCATGCGGGGCAAAGCGCGTGCAGCGCGCCCCCGCCGCCAGCGCCGCAAGCGGATGCAGCGTCTCTCCGGCGGTGATCACCATCGCACAGCCCGCGGCCGTCGCAGCCCGCGCCGCCTGCAGCTTGGTGCGCATTCCCCCGCGCGAGACGCCGGAAACCGGATCGCCGGCCATCGCTTCGATCTGCGGCGTGATGCGCTCCACCTCGGCGATGTGTTCCGCCTGGGGGTCGGTCTGCGGGTTGGCGCTGTAAAGCCCGTCGACATCCGACAGCAGCACCAGAAGGTCGGCCCCGGTGGTCACCGCCACCTGCGCGGCCAACCGGTCATTGTCGCCGTAACGGATCTCGTCGGTCGCCGTGGTGTCGTTCTCATTGACGATGGGCACGACACCCAGACCCAGCAGGGTTTCAAGCGTCGCCCGGATATTGAGATACCGCCGCCGCGACGTCGTGTCCTCCAGCGTGACCAGAATCTGCGCCGCCTTGATGCCATGCGGCGCCAGCGCATCCTCATAGGCGCGGGCGAGGCGGATCTGTCCCACTGCGGCGGCGGCCTGGCTCTTTTCGAGCGGCAGGGACGCTGCCTGCAGGCCGAGCACCCCCCGCCCAAGCGCGATCGAACCGGACGACACCAGGACCACGTCGATCCCGCGCGCGCGCAACGCCGCAACGTCGGCCGCAAGGGCGGTCAGCCAGTCCTCGCGCAGCCGGCCCGCCTGCGGCCCGACCAGGAGCGCCGAGCCGATCTTGACCACAACGCGACGCGCATCGCTCAGGGGGTCCACGGCGTCCCCTCCGGTGTCGTGTCGGCACCGTCCGGGCCGCCATCGCCCCGTTCGTCGCGGGCGGCGTCGATGCAGTCTTGCAACGCGCGCAGCACCTCGGTCACTCCGTCGCCAGACACCGCCGAGAGCGGGTACACCGGCCCCTCGACAACGGCGTCCAGGGCCGTCAGCCGCGCCGCGCGCTCATCTTCGGTCAACGCATCGACCTTGCTGAGCGCGGTGATACGCGGCTTCGCGGCCAGCTCCGGCGCATAGGCCTGCAGCTCGGCGGCAATCACGGCATGGTCGGCCACGACATCCTCCGCCGTGCCGTCGACCAGATGCAGCAACACCGCGCAGCGCTCCACATGGCCGAGGAACCGATCGCCGAGACCGCGCCCCTCGCTGGCACCCGCGATCAACCCGGGAATATCGGCAACAACGAATTCGCGCCCATCCACGCCGACCACACCGAGATTGGGGTGCAGCGTCGTGAAAGGATAGTCGGCCACCTTGGGCCGGGCATTCGAGGTCGCCGCCAGGAAGGTCGACTTGCCCGCATTCGGCAGCCCGACCAAGCCTGCATCCGCGATCAGCTTGAGCCGCAGCCACAGCGTGCGCTCGACCCCCGGTTGACCGGGATTCGCGCGTCGAGGTGCCCGGTTGGTGGAACTGACGAAACGCAGATTGCCCCAGCCGCCATTGCCGCCCTGCGCCAGCAGCTCGCGCTGCCCGACACGTGTGAGGTCGGCAATAACGGTTTCGCCATCCTCGTCGAGGATCTCGGTGCCGACCGGCACCCGCAGCACCTTGTCGTCGCCGCTCTTGCCGGTGCGCTGCTTGCCCATGCCGGGGCGCCCGTCGCGAGCAAAAAAGTGCTGCTGATACCGAAAGTCGATGAGCGTGTTCAACCCGCCCACCGCCTCGGCCCAGACATCCCCGCCCCCGCCGCCATCGCCGCCATCGGGGCCGCCGAACTCGATATATTTCTCGCGCCGGAAACTGATGCAGCCGTCGCCGCCGGCGCCCGAGCGCACATGGACCTTCGCAAGATCGAGAAACTTCATGTCACGCCCTGTTGCCCGTCATGCGCCCGCATCGCCACGCTGCCTGTCGCATAGTGTGAATGCGGCGTCGGCTCAAGCCCGGCGCCGCGATGCGCCGCAGACCCTGCCCTGACACGTCACCCCATGCGCCGCAGGTAGGTCCAGGTTGGCACACGTGCGCCGCGCGCCACGCTGAACGCCTCGGCATCGCCGAGATACTCGAAGCCGCAATTCGTCAGGACACGCGCGGAAACGGCATTATCCTGGAAAACCTCGGCGAAAAGGGTCCGCGCGTCGTGCGGATTGGCCTGCACGATCGTCGATACCGCCTCGGTGGCGAAGCCGGTGTTCCAGAAGGCCGGCGCGACCCAGTAGGAGATTTCCGACTGTCCGCGATCCATGCGCTTGAGTGCGATGGTGCCCAGAACCTCGGCCAGACCCTGCACCGAGCCGTCCATGACCCAGACATCCTCGCCCGTGTCTTCCGCGCTCACGCGCATGATGAAGGCTTCCGTCGCGCCCGGCGGCAGGGGGTGTGGCACCGATCGCGTGGCCTCGGCCAGCCGCCTGTCGGTGGTATAGAGCTCGATCAGGCCGGCGTCGGATCGGCGCACAGGGCGCAGGGTAAAGCGCTCGGCCTCGAAGGTCGGTTGCGTCGTGATGGGTTCCAATTTCATCTGCCCTCCCTCCCAGCCCCGCAACGGGGCTGTCGGACCTGCCTCGTGTTGATCGACATCTGGTCGCGCAGCGCTCTATCGCAATACAGCCCTACGGTTTCGTGACGCTGAATACCTGTGTGGCGACAACCTCGTGACGCCCATGGAATCGAAAGGGAGGCCCGGCTGCGCGCCGAACCTCCCATCTGCAATACCGGGATTTCGGCGTTACTCGGCGGCCTCGGTGGCGGGAAGTACCGATATGAAGGTACGCCCCTTGACGCCCTTGTGGAACTTCACACGGCCTTCGGTCGTGGCGAAGATGGTATGATCCTTGCCCATGCCGACGCCCTCGCCCGGCCACCAGCGCGTACCGCGCTGTCGCACGATGATGTTGCCGGGGATCACGGTCTGATCGCCGAAGATCTTGACGCCGAGGCGGCGCCCGATGGAGTCGCGCCCGTTGCGCGACGACCCGCCTGCCTTCTTGTGTGCCATCCGCCTTACTCCTTCTCGCCTGCCAGCGTCGCCGCCTGGGCGACCCAGCCGTCACGCTCGGCCCGTCCGCGCAGGCCCAACGCCTCATCCATATGCGCCACCTCGGCCGCATTCCACGCCGCGATCTGGTCGTAATGGAAGACGCCATGCTCGTTCAGCGCCGATTCCATCTTGGGCCCGAGGCCGGTGATCTTCTTGAGATCGTCGGCCTTGCCGTCGCGCGGGGCGTCCAGCAGATTCGCGGGCTTTGCGGTTTGCGGGGCGTCCTTGCCGACCGACGCCGCCGGCTTCGCCGTGGTCGCAGCCGGTTTCGCCTTCGCTGCGGCCGGCTTCGGCCCCTTTGCCGCGCCGGCACCGGTGGCTGCCTTCACACCGCTGCCTGCCGCGCCGGAGGACAGGATGTCCGTCACACGCAGCAGCGTCAGCTGCTGACGGTGCCCCTTGCGCCGCTGCGAGCCGTGCTTGCGCCGCCGCTTGACGAAATGGATGACCTTCTCGCCCTTGATCTGATCGATCACTTCGGCCTGCACGCCGGCACCATCGACAAAAGGCGTGCCCACCACGGGCGCATCGCCGCCCAGCATGAGGACGTCGTTGAACTGCACCGTCTCGCCGGCATCCGCATCAAGCTTTTCAACCCGGAGCACATCTCCCGGCTGAACCCGGTACTGCTTGCCACCGGTCTTGAGGACCGCAAACATCGGCCGTATCCTTCCACGTTGTCGCGTCCTGTGGCCCCCGTCCGTTCCGGACGGGCGTTCATGCCTGCGCGCCATCGGACTGCGCGCCCATTCGGGCGATCTTGAAACCGTACGCGCCGCTTCGGCGCGCAAGACACCGGGAGCCTGTCCGCCCCCGGAAGCGCGTCATATCAGGGAGGACGGCGCGAATGTCAATCCCCGACACGGCCCGCAGGCGCGCAGATTGCAGCCTCGCTGCCGCCTAGAGGTCCTGTGCCGACATCGCGCGCCCTGCGGCCTCGCCAAGATCGTACGACAGCCGCGTGAACAGCTCGTCGAAGGCCGCGAACAGCGCCCGGTTCAGGATCTGACCGGCACGGCTTTCGGCAAAGTCGTTATAGCGCTCGAGTTGCGCATCGCTCAGCGGTTGATACGCGAGCGCGAGATAGGACATCACCCATTCGCGGGTATCGGCCCGGATCGCATCTTCCCGGGCACGGGCCATCGCGGCGATATCTTCGTCCGACAAGCCGCGCGCCAGCGCCCCTGCGTCGCGCAGGCCGAACTGGAATGCGACGGTCGAGTTCAGCCCGCCGACAACATTCGATTCGATCAGGTCATTTGCGTCCACGAAGCGCAGCAGCAGCTCAAGCCGCGTGCCGTCTTCGTCGCGCAGATCCTCAAGATACGCCGTCGCCAGCTCTTCCACGCTGTCCTCGAGCAGCGCCTCGCGGGCCGAAATCTCCAGCGCGACGACCTCCTGCCCCAACGTGCCTTCGAAAAAGGCAGAGATTTCATCGAGATGCGCATCATCGACATCGGCGACGGAGCGCTTGAAGCGCTCCTCGAAGATTTCGACCATGCGGTCATGGCGATAGATCCGCCTCGTGGCGTCGTTCCAGTGGCTGTCGGGGGCTCGGTCCAGCATGGATCGCGCCAGCGCCTCGGCATCCTCAAGCCCCTCCTGCCGGATGATCGACAGGGTATCGCCGATGCGCAGCTGCGCCAGGAGCTCCGCCCCGCGCTCCTGAGCTGCGAGCGGCACTGCCGCCGCGAGCGACACCGCGAGAGCGCCGATGAAATGTCGCAGATCCAGCATGTCTTCCTCCGCCGCTCAAATACCACAGCTAGGGGTTCGAACCGGCGTTTTCCAGCCCGCAGGATGGTCGGGCATACATGCCCGCCCCCGCCGTCCGGCGCCGCGGATCGACGCATCCGGTTTTTTCGCGCGTTTGTGGTGGCCGCTGTGGGACTCGAACCCACACGCCCTCAGGGCAACCGATTTTAAGTCGGGTCTGTCTACCGGTTCCAGCAAGCGGCCTTCGCGCGATCCTAGCGGGCGCCGGTGCGGCCCTCAAGAACATGCGATCACGGTCCGACCTCCTTGATGGCCTCCATCGCCACATAGGTCGATGTCGCGGTGACATGCGGCAGGCTGGAGATTCGCTCGGCGAGGACACGCCGGTAGGTCGCGATGTCGCTCGTGCGCACCTTGAGCAGATAATCGAAGCTGCCGGCGATCAGGTGGCATTCCTCGATCTCGGCGACCTCGACCACCGCAGCATTGAAGGCCGACAGGGCGGCTTCGCGGGTGTCGGACAGCTTCACCTCGACGAAGGCGACATGCGCGGCCCCGATTCGCACCGCATCGAACAGCGCGCGGTACCCGACGATGACTCCGTTCTCCTCGAGCCGTTTCAGGCGGGCCTGAGTCGGAGACTTCGACAGCCCGATCCGACGCGCCAGTTCGGTGACGCTGATGCGTCCCTGCGTCGCCAGCACGCCAAGTATCGCGCGATCGAAACTGTCGAGCCGCGTGTGATCGGATTGCATTACAAATCCCCCGAAGCAAAGGCTGAATGACCCAGTATATCGGGAAATTCGGGAAAAAAAGCCCCTCACTCGGCGTTATGATAGTGCAAATCGGGAGAGTGCAATGCCAAGCGACACCATCGCCACCATCAAACGTGCCATTGACCGGGACAGCCTGCAGGATGAAAGCGCGGTCCTGACGCGCCTCATCGATGAGACGGGGCTCGACGACGCGGCGCGTGCGCGCGTCAGCGCGCAGGGCGCTGACCTCGTGCGCCGGATTCGCAAGAGCGCGCGGCCGGGCCTCATGGAGGTGTTTCTGGCTGAGTACGGGCTCTCGACCGAAGAGGGCATCGCGCTCATGTGCCTGGCCGAAGCACTCCTGCGTGTGCCTGACGCGCCGACAATGGATGCGCTGATCGAGGACAAGATCGCGCCATCGGACTGGGGCCGGCACATGGGGCATTCCTCCTCCTCGCTGGTCAATGCCTCGACCTGGGCGCTGATGCTGACCGGCAAGGTGCTGGAAGAGCGCGAGCCGGGCGTCGCCGGACACCTGCGCGCCGCCGTCAAGCGGCTGGGCGAACCGGTGATCCGCAGCGCGGTCGGCCGCGCGATGCGCGAGATGGGGCGCCAGTTCGTCCTCGGCGAAAACATCACATCAGCCATGAAGCGCGCGGCGACGATGGAACGGGCGGGCTTTACCTATTCCTACGACATGCTCGGCGAGGCGGCGCGCACGATGCCCGACGCACGGCGCTACCACGAGTCCTACGCCAACGCCATCGAGACGATCGCGCGGGCGCGCGTTTCGGATGACGCGAAGCGCAATCCGGGCATCTCGGTCAAGCTGTCCGCGTTGCATCCGCGCTACGAAGTCGCACAGCGCGAACGCGTGATGGAAGAGCTGGTGCCGCGCCTGCGCGTGTTGGCCCGCATGGCGCGCGACCACGGTCTGGGCTTCAACATCGACGCTGAGGAGGCCGACCGGCTGGCGCTGTCGCTCGATGTGGTCGAGGCGGTTCTGGAAGACCCGGAACTGCATGGCTGGGACGGGTTCGGGCTCGTCGTGCAGGCCTATGGCCAGCGCAGCGCGCAGGTGATCGACTGGCTTCACGCCACTGCGGAACGTCTGGACCGGCGATTCACGCTGCGCCTCGTGAAAGGCGCCTATTGGGACACCGAGATCAAGCGCGCGCAGGTGCTCGGCCTCGACGGGTTTCCCGTCTTCACGCACAAGCCGGCAAGCGATGTGTGCTTCATTGCCAATGCGCGGCGGCTTCTGGGCATGACGGAGCGCATCTACCCGCAATTCGCCACGCATAACGCCCATTCGGTCGCCGCCATTCTGGAAATCGCCGACGAGCTCGGCGCGCCGAAATCGGCCTTCGAGTTCCAGCGCCTGCATGGCATGGGCGAGCGGTTGCACGACATCGTGATGGCGGATCATGGCACGCGCTGCCGCATCTACGCGCCGGTCGGGGCGCATCGCGATCTGCTGGCCTATCTGGTGCGCCGGCTGCTGGAGAACGGCGCGAATTCGTCCTTCGTCAACCAGCTTGTCGATGAGGACGTCGCGCCCGAAACCATCGCCGCCTGCCCCATCGCCGCGGCGCGCGCGTTGCCGCAGGGCAGCAACCCGCTGGTGACGCGCGGCCCCGACCTGTTCCGCCCCGAGCGCGCGAATTCGCGCGGCTGGGACCTGACCGACCAGCGCGATCTCGACGAGATCGAGGCCGCGCGCGCCCCGCATCGTCACGCGCAGTTCGAGGCCGGCCCCATCATCGCCGGCAATCCGCGCGGCGCGATCACGCGGGACGTGATCAACCCCGCCACCCCCGACGACACGGTCGGGCGCGTCACCGAGGCAAGCGCGGACGATGTCGCCGCCGCCATCGGTGCGGCGCAGCCCTGGACCGTCAGCGCGGCCGAGCGGCGCGCCGTGCTCGACCGGGTCGCCGACCTCTACGAGCGCGAGTTCGGACGGCTTTTCGCGATCGTGGCGCGCGAGGCGGGCAAGACCCAGCTCGACGCCGTGGGCGAGCTGCGCGAGGCGGTCGACTTCCTGCGCTATTACGGCGCAAAGGCCGAGGCGGGCGCGCCCGAACCGCGCGGCATCTTTGCCTGCATCTCACCCTGGAACTTTCCGCTTGCCATCTTCACCGGACAGATCGCCGGCGCGCTGGCGGCCGGCAACGCGGTCCTCGCCAAACCGGCCGAACAGACGCCGCTGATCGCCGCCGCCGCGGTGCAGTTGATGCATGAGGCGGGTGTTCCGCGCGAGGCACTGCAACTGCTGCCGGGGGACGGCGCGACCGTCGGTGCGGCGCTGACTTCGGACCCGCGCATCGACGGTGTGGCCTTCACCGGCGGCACCGACACCGCGCAGGCGATCCGGCGCAGCATGGCCGAGCATCTGGACCCCGCCGCGCCGCTGATCGCCGAGACCGGCGGGCTCAACGCCATGGTCGTCGACTCGACCGCGCTGCACGAACAGGCGGTGCGCGATGTTCTGGCCTCGGCCTTCCAGTCGGCCGGGCAGCGCTGCTCGGCGCTGCGGTGCCTTTACGTGCAGGAGGATGTCGCGCCGCAGTTTCGCGAGATGCTGTTCGGCGCCATGGACGAGTTGCGCATGGGCGATCCATGGGCGCTGTCCACGGATGTCGGTCCCGTCATCGACGCCGCTGCGGCGCAGGGCATCCATGCCCATATCGAGGCTGCGCGCAACGAGGGCCGCGTGCTCAAGGAGATGTCCGCGCCCGACTCCGGGCATTTCGTCGCGCCGACGGTCATTGCCGTGGACAGCATCACACAGCTGGAGCGCGAGGTCTTCGGACCTGTCCTGCATCTGGCGACCTACAAGGCGCATCAGCTCGACGCGGTGATCGATGCGGTGAACGGGCGCGGCTACGGGCTGACCTTCGGCATGCACACGCGGATCGACGACCGCGTGCAGCAGGCGGTCGAGCGGATCCGTGTCGGCAACACCTATGTCAATCGCAACCAGATCGGCGCGGTCGTCGGCAGCCAGCCCTTCGGCGGCGAGGGGCTGTCGGGGACCGGCCCGAAGGCGGGCGGGCCGCGTTATGTGCCGCGCTTTGCCGCACCGGAACGCCCGGCACCCGCCGATGAATGGACCGGCGCGGCCGATACGCGGGCCCTGCAAGGCGCTCTGGACGGCGCCGCCATCCCCCATGAGGCGCTGCGCAGCGACGACCTGCCGGGTCCGACGGGCGAATCCAACCGACTGTCGCTCTTCGCGCGGTCGCCGCTGCTGTGCCTTGGGCCGGGCCCGGCGACGGCACGGGCGCAGGCGAAGGCCGTGCAGGCGCTTGGCGGGGTCGCCGTCATGGCGGATGGTGCGTTGCCGGCCGAGGCGCTGCACACGCTGCGCGGCTTTTCAGGTGTGGTCTGGTGGGGCGATGCGGCGACCGGCCGCGAGCTGGCCCGGGCCCTCGCGGCACGCGCAGGGCCGATCCTGCCATTGATCATGCAGGCGCCCGATGAAGGGCATGTGGTGCATGAACGCCATGTCTGCGTGGACACCACCGCGTCGGGCGGCAACGCCCAGCTTCTGGCCGCGGTCAGCGCTTGACGCCTGCAGGCGGATCGGGAATGTTGCGCCGATGTTCCCCATCCGCGATCACAACCCGTCGGGGCTGACACCCTATGTCACCCGCGCCCTGATCG